>CAMQRS010000037.1 GCA_947036815.1 uncultured Erysipelotrichaceae bacterium | reverse complement strand
CATCCTATTTAGTAATAGATTTTACTCCACCAACACTAGAATTTAAAGAACCTAAAAAAAACACTTAGATTGCTACATCTAAGTGTCTCTCGTTTATATTTTTATCCAATAAAAGCAAAGTATGCTACAAAGATTGCACATAAGCCCCAAACAACAGGACTTACTTCTTTACTTCTTCCAGCTGCACAACTAGCTATTGTATACACAATAAATCCGAATGCTATACCGTCAGAGATAGAGTAAGTTAATACCATAACAATAACAGTAACAAATCCACTTGCTGCATATACTACGTCATCCCAATCAATACCTTTTAATTGTTGTGCCATCAAGATACCGACAACAAATAAAGCTGGTGCAGTTACTGAAGAAGTAACTACTGATAAAACAACTGGTGAAATAAAGATTGATAAGAAGAATAGAATCCCTGTAACTACTGCAGTTAACCCTGTTCTACCACCAACTTCAACTCCTGATGTACTTTCAACGAATGAAGTTACTGTAGAAGTTCCTAAAATCGCTCCCGCAACCGTTCCAATTGAATCCGCTAATAACGCTTTTTCAATATTATCTAATTCACCTTTTTCATTTACTAATCCAGCACGGTTAGCAACTCCAACTAGAGTTCCCGCCGTATCAAAGAAGTCAACGAATAAGAATGAGAATACAATTACTATCATATTAGGAATGTCAGAGAATAAAGGACCAAACCCTTTAGTAAATGCTCCTAAAGTTGAAATATCAAAACTCAAATCATATGATGTTGGTAACACAGGCATACCTTCCATACCCATCATACCACAAATCAAACCTACTACCGCTGTAGTAACTAGACCAAAGAATACTCCGGCAGGAACTTTTTTAACTATCAATACAATAGTAAGTAAAATTCCGAATATAGCTAATAACACAGTAGGATCAGTTACATCACCTAACGCAACTCCTGTCGCTGCAGATGCAACAACAATTTTAGCGTTCATCAATCCAATAAATGCAATGAAGAATCCAATTCCAGCTCCAATAGCTAATTTCATTTGTGTTGGAATTGCATTAATAATCATTTTACGAACTCCAGTAACCGATATAAGTAAAAATAATATTCCTGAAACAAACACAGCAGCTAATGCTGTTTCCCAAGTTTCACCCATCGCAAACACTACAGTATAAGTAAATAAAGCATTTACTCCCATACCCGGTGCCAATGCAACTGGATAATTAGCTAACATTCCCATCAAGATTGAAGCAAACCCTGCTGAAATAGCAGTTGCCATAAATACTGAATGAGTATCCATACCTGCATCTCCTAAGATCATAGGGTTTACAGCTAAGATATAAGCCATTGCTAGGAAGGTTGTAATTCCAGCAAGCACTTCTGTTTTAACAGAAGTATTATTCTTTTTCAATTTAAATAATTTTTCTAACATTTTTTTCTCCTTTTAATAATGTAATAAAATAAAATACGTTGCAATATTACCATAATTTCACATAAATAACAACAAATAATATAAAAAAAAACAGCGCAAATATTATTGCACTGTTTTTATCTAATTATTTTTATTAAAAGAAATATCTTGAGTGTTACAAAGTTCTGCAACATTCATTAAATAATCCGCTATTCTTTCTAAATCAGTTAACACTTCAGAGTAAATTACTCCAGTACTAGCATCACTTTCTTTATTTTGAAGACGTACGATTTGATTTTTTCTAAATTCGTCAGTATAATCATCAATTTCATCTTCTTTATCCAGTATCAATTTAAACAATTCTGCATTCTCAAACACATCTTCAGTTAACAATGTATCTTGCATAAGTTGAATACGTTCAAACAGAATTCCTAATTCCTCTGATATTTTTTTATCAAAATGAATTTCTTTTAAATTTACCATTCGTGCATATCCCGCTAAGTTTTCAATATGATCACCAATGCGTTCTATGTCCACACTCAATCTAAATAATGCATTACATTTATCAGATTCCATCTCTTGCATGCTCAATGAGTTTACATTAGACATAAATTTATTAATTTCAAAATCAATACGATTGATTTTCTTTTCATTTCTTTCTATTCTTTCAATATCTAGTTTTCTACCATCAATCAACACATCAGTGATTAATTTGAATGATTTTTTTGTAGTGATAAACATTTTCCCAACTTCTTTCTTCAAAGAAGTTAACGCTACTAAAGAAGATCCAAAAGACTGGTCAGATAATAATGTTAACTCTGCAGCATCTTCTTTCTCATCTTCTTTCATCGGTAAAATATAATATGTCATCTTAACTAATAACGCCCCAAACGGCAACAACATTAGTGTTGTAGATATATTAAATATAGTATGCACATTCGCAATTTGAGACATCACATTGTCCGGTGTGAATGATGCGATAAACTCCGAAAACGGGAATAACGTACAAATGGTGACGAACACCCCTGTTCCAACTACATTAAACATTAAATGAACTAATACGATACGCTTTGTATTTCTATTTCCAGACAATGATGCAATAAAACTAGTTACACATGTCCCAATATTTTGACCAAACAATACGAAGATTGCAGCTTCAAATGGAATCGCACCAGATACTGCCAACGCTTGAAGTATACCAATCGATGCACTTGAACTTTGTATAATCGCAGTAAATAGAGCTCCCGCTAGAATACCATAAACAGGATTCGTGAAATTTGTCATCATACTTACAAATTGTTCATTATCTCGTAACGGTGCCATTGCATCACTCATCATTGCCATACCGATTAATAAGATTCCTAATCCACCAATGATTTCCCCAATTGATTTCACTTTTTGATTACTCATAAAGGTAACCATTACAACTCCGACAATTGCAAGCAACGGAGCAATAACCCCTAGGTCTAGAGCAATTAATTGTCCAGTTATCGTAGTCCCAACATTTGCTCCCATAATGATCCAGACAGCTCTATCCAATTTCATTAAACCAGCATTAACAAACCCTACAGCCATAACTGTAGTTGCACTAGAACTTTGAATAATCGCAGTAATTGCAGCTCCAACCAAAACTCCAATAAAACGATTTGCTGTAACTTTTTCTAAAATAGACTGCATTTTGTCACCAGCTGCAAGTTCTAATCCTTCACTCATCATATGCATACCATACAAGAATAAAGCTAGTCCTCCCAATAATGACAATAAAATAGATAACTCCATAAAAAAACCTCCGTTATATTAACACAATTAATTATAGCGAAGATTTGTAAGACTTTTGTTAAGAAATTGTTAAATTTATTAATATTTTAATTTTTCTTTTAATTTTTTAACTACATACGGACTAACAAAGCCATCCACACTTGCTCCATAGCCCGCTATTTCCTTAACTGTGCTGCTACTCAAAAAAGAGAACTCCGGTTTAGACATAAAAAAACATGTTTCGATATCACTGTTTAAATACATATTAGCAGTTGCCGTAGTTAATTCGTATTCATAATCTTGTACAGCTCTGATTCCACGAATCATCACGCATGCCCCCTTTTTTCGAGCATACGCCGTGCTTAATCCAGAACCTATATCACATGTTACATTTCCCATAGTTGCACATGCTTCTTCCATCATATCCAATCGTTCTTCATCATTGAAAAGAGATGTTTTTTTATCATTCTTCATTAACACGACTATTATTTCATCAAAGATTTTACTACTTCTCTCAATTACATCTATATGTCCTTTAGTAATAGGGTCAAAACTTCCTGGATAAATTGCTATCTTCATACCGTTATTCCTTTCTTATAGTAAGTCAATCTAGTGATACCATATTTTTTTTCTTTCCACTTATACAAACAACCATAGCCCTCTTTAAATACATCATCTTTATGAGTTTCAACAATAACTACACCATATTCACTTAGCATCTCATTATCTTCAATGAAAACTAAGCACTCCTCTATTATTTTGTTTTCATAAGGAGGATCAATAAATATGAAATCAAATATATCGCCTTTTTGTTGTTTCAACATTAGTTCATAACTCATTTTTCTTACATGACACTTCGTTTCTACTTTAAGCATTTTTATATTAGACTCAATAATCCGAATTGCATCTCTACTCATATCGCAAAAGAACACTTCCTTCGCTCCTCTACTGAGTGACTCCAATCCCACACTTCCGCTACCCGCAAATAAATCTAGCACTTTTGCTTCACTCACAATATTTCCAATTGCCGAAAACATGGATTCTTTTATTTTATCTTGTGTCGGTCTTGTGTTGTCACCCGCTAGTGTATTTAGTTTTCTTGAACGAAACTCTCCGGCTATAACTCTCATTAAATTCTCCTTTTTTTAATACGATGTATATAAGCTATCACATTGGGTAAGATAGTAATGCAGCACAAAATATAATGTGTGTTGCAATTTGTTTCTCTTCTTCCCTTTCTTTAAGAACCCTTTTCCCCCGAAGGGTTCTTTTTATATACATTATTCTCAATCGAGATAAGAGATTGAGATACTCCAATCAATGTCATTATGGATAATAAAGAACTATTCCCTGCTGAAATAAATAGTAAAGGGATTCCTGTCAACGGAATCAATCCACTTACTCCTCCGATATTAATAATAAAGTGAACAACCATATATAACGCAGTTCCCATCAATATAATCTTGTATCCTTCTTGTTGCGATTTTAAAGCATAGTTAATTAAGCGAATCACGATGATTCCATATAATACAACAATGACAATTAAACCTACAATACCAAGTTCTTCTATAACCACAGAGAATATAAAGTCAGACTCAGCCTCTGGCAGATATCCTAATTTTTGCTCAGAACTTCCTAATCCTAACCCACTAAGCCTTCCATTCGCAATCGCATATAAAGAATATACAATGTGGTATCCACTATCATATAAATCTAAAAAAGGATCTGCCGCACTTGTGAAACGATCAAACTTATACCCTGAACTTATAACATTCAACAAACTTATCCCTGTCTCTGTATTTAAAAATATAAAACTTCCTACTCCTACAACCGATAAAGTCAAAACTACTTTCTGCAGAACTTTCATGCAAGGATGAGCTGGAATTAAAACTAATAACGCAATAATAATCGTATATACCATCAGTGTTCCAAAATCTGGTTGTAGAGAAATTAGAATTGCTGTCAACGCAAAGAACGAAAAAGGAATCAACATGTATCTCGTTACCTTAATAGAAGTAATTCCACCCCATTCACTTACTGTATACCCTAATAAAAGAATCATATATACTTTCGCAAATTCACTAGGTTGTATCGTACCAATTCCAGGTAGTACAATCCATGATCTAGCAGCATTCAATGGAGTACTCATTAACGCCATTACAAGCAACACAATCACACCAATACCTATTCCATAAAATAATATTTTCATATTTTTTTTAAATAATTTATTATTTTCTTTATTTTTATAAACTACTACTTCTTTGCAAAAGAAGCGTCCGTAATTACGTGCTAAAATAGTCATCCCCCAATAAGCAATAAAAACAGCAACACCTTGCTTGATCGCTGCATTAATCATCACATTCATCTGACTACCTGATTCTCCTATACTTGCTGAAATTATCATTATAGTTCCAAACAATAGTAATAAAGAAACCGCCAAATGAATAGGGATATCAAATTTTTTACACATTTTAAACCCAAAATATTTTTTAATCAAAATCATCACTCCTTTAATAATATTAACCTATTTATCAAATTATTTAAACAAAATATTATATTTATCTTTTCTTTTTTGTTTTTTTTCTATAAAATAGAGATGAAAGATTATGGTGAAATACAAGATATGAGATTTACAAGCAAAGAAATTATCAAAGATACACAAGCTCTATTAAGAGATACATCGCTAGATGTTAGCATACCTTTATCCAAAGAAGACCAGAATACACTATTCGATTTACTGACTTACGTTAGATATTCAGTCGATCCTGAATTGTCTGAAAAATACGATTTAAGACCAGCTGTAGGAATCGCGGCTACTCAAGTAGGAATTCTAAAAAAATTATTAGCTATCGTCCTTTACGATGATAACGATGATATTACTGAATACGCATTAGCGAATGCTAAAATTATTTCTCACTCGCAACAAAAAGCATATTTAAAAGGCGGAGAAGCATGCCTTTCGGTAGACGGTCTACACGAAGGTTACGTTCCTAGAGCTGCTCGTATCACAGTTGAAGGATATGACTTAATTCAAGGTAAAGAAATTAGAATTAGAGCTAAAGGCTACGAAGCTATTGTTATTCAACATGAAATAGATCATTTCTTCGGAACATTATATTATGACCACATTAATAAAGAAAACCCTTTCATGGAAATCAAGGATGCAATCGTTATTGAATAACCACATTTGTGGTTATTTTTTTTTGTATTTGTGGTATAATGTGCAAAAGGTGTTATGAAAGGAGTTTATTATGAATTCAAAAAAAGTCGCACCGAAAACGTCACAAAACAAAGAAGAAATTATAACTAACAAAAATAATTCAACAACAATAAAAAAAACTGATACTTTAGTCTATGCCCTTGGAGGGTTAGGTGAAGTAGGAAAAAACATGTATTGTTTTGAACAAGATAATGAAATTTTAATTGTCGATTGTGGAGTACGTTTTCCTGACGAGCATTTATTAGGGGTTGATTATGTAATCCCAAACTTTTCACATTTAGTGAAAAATGAAAACAAAAAGAAAACATTAATTATTACACATGGTCACGAGGACCATATTGGAAGTATTCCGTTTTTACTTAAAACAGTAAAAATAGATGTTATATACGCTCCTAGATTTGCGATTGCGTTAATCAACCGTAAACTTGAAGAGAGAAAAATGTTGAAAGATGCAAAAATCATCCAAATTGATTGTAATTCTAAAATCGAAACAAAACACTTTACTTGTGGTTTCTTCGATACAACGCACTCGATTCCTGATTCTTTAGGACTTATTATTAATACAGTAAACGGACGTATTGTTCATACCGGAGATTTCAAATTTGATTTAACTCCTGTAGGAACAAACTCTGAATATCAAAAAATGGCATACATCGGACAAGTTGGAGTTACTTTATTATTAAGTGATTCAACAAACTCTGGAGTTGAAGGTTTCTCAATCTCTGAAAAGAAAGTTGCTCAGCAAATTTTAGAAACATTCAGAAAAACAGAACAACGTATTATCGTTGCTACCTTTGCATCTAACGTGTATCGTGTAGCTCAAATTATTGAAGCTGCTGCTGCATGTGATCGTAAAGTAGCGATCTTCGGAAGAAGTATGGAAAACGTGGTTGACGTAGGTAGAAAATTAGGAATTATTAATGCACCTGATAAGATGTTCTTAACTGCAAACCAATTAAATCACTATCCATCAAATAAAACATGTATTATTTGTACCGGTTCTCAAGGAGAAGCATTAGCTGCTTTATCAAGAATTGCTGCAGGTACGCATCGCTTTATTAAGTTAATGCCAAATGATACAATTATTTTTTCTAGTAGTACAATCCCTGGAAACGGAGATAGTGTAAACCAAGTAATTAATAAGTTATATCGTCATGGAGCTAATGTATTAACAAATTCAATTTTGAACAATTTACATACAACTGGACATGCATCACAAGATGAACAGAAGTTAATGATGCAATTAATCAAACCTAAATATTTTATGCCAATTCATGGAGAATATAAAATGTTGAAACAACATGCATCATACGCTGTAGAAACTGGTATTCCTGAAGAAAATATATTCACATTCGCAAATGGGGATGTGCTTATTCTAAGAGATAAAAAAGTATTCCCAGCAAAAGAACGTATCCTAGTAGATGATATCTTCGTTGATGGTAATGATTACTCAGGTATTTCAACTGCAGTATTAAAAGATCGTCAAATCTTAGCTGATAACGGAGTTGTTTCCGTCATTGTTTCTATTGATTCAAGAGAAAACAAAATCTGTTGTAAGCCCGTAATAGTTACTAGAGGATTCGTCTTTATTAAAGACTCTCAACCATTATTAAAAGAAGCTGAACAAATTGTTTGGAATGCATTAAAAGAAAAAATGAAGGGTAAAACTACCTTTGGGGAAATTAAGAATACAATTCGTGGTTCACTAGAACCATTCTTATATAAGAAAACACATCGTAATCCGATTGTTGTTCCTGTTATATTAAATTCAAAAGAAGCAATTGAAGAAATGCAACAAAAAAGAAATAAGAAGAATAAATCAACAAACTAGAACTATCAATTGATAGTTCTTTTTTTGTGTATTTACTCTTCGTTAGATATAAAAAAAGACCGTGGAAATCCCACGGTCTTTAACCTACTATTTTCTTAATTGAATATCTAATTTCTTTTCTAAAGTCGCTAATATTTTAGCATGTACTTCGTTAATTTCTTCATCTTTTAACGTACGATCTTTCGCTTGGAACGTAATTGATAATGCAATTGATTTATATCCACTATCTACATGTTCTCCTACATAAACATCAAACACTTCTATATTCGATATAATTTGTTTTCCATTTCCTGAAATTAAACGAATAATATCAGCTACCGCAATATCTTCTTTCACAACAAATGCTAAATCTCTTGTTACTGAAGGATATTTACTTAATTCATTAAATCTTACTTTACTCGTTTTATTAGCTAATATTACTTCTAAGTTTAATTCTACCATCACTGTAGTATCAACACTATATTCTTTCGCCATCTTAGGATGAATAACTCCTACTATTCCTAATAAGTCTCTACCAATATACACGCATGCACTTTGGTATGGATGGAAATGTTTAGTATCAACCGTATTTTCTTTAAACATGATACGACTTGATGCATATCCTAAATGTTCTAAAATTTCTTCAACAACACCTTTTGCACTATAGAAGTTAGCTGGACGTTTCATATTCAACCATCTTGTTTGTTGTAAGTTTCCACTAAATGCAATAGCCAATCTTTCTTGCATAACATCTTGTGCATATACATGACTTACTTCAAATAACGCAATATCTTTAACCGAGCGATTCTTATTATAAGAAACGGAATTCAATAAACTTGGTAAAATACTTGAACGAATGATTTTTCGCTCTTCACTCATTGGTGATGCTAATTGAACTGCACTTGATTCCATCGGCATAATCGAATCACTATATAATTTATCACTTACTAACGTATATGTTTGTGCTTCATAGAATCCTTGATTAGTTAATGAAGTACGTAACTTACGACGTAAACTTTGTCGTGTATCTAAGCGCCCTACTGTTGCTGCCATTGCAGGAAGTGTACTTTTTAAATCATCAAACCCTAAGATACGGATGATTTCTTCACTAATATCTGCTTCAATCGCTAAATCTTGACGATATGTAGGGATTGTTAGTGAAATAGTATCATTAGATAACACAGGTCTTAGGTCTAAACGAGTTAACACATCTATCATTGATTCTGCGCTAAAAGTAGTCCCTAAACAAGCATTAATGTTTTTGACTGATACGCTAAATTCACGTTCTTCTATGACTTGAACATCTGAAACTTTAGTTTCTTCTAATCCTTTTGCATCTGCATATTCTACTAATAATTGTATCGCTCTGTCCATTGCCACATAAGGTGCCATCGGCTCAATTCCTTTTTGGTAACGAATACTAGCTTCTGTACTTAAATTCAATCTTCTAGCTGTATTACGAATAGATACATGATTAAATGATGCTGCTTCTATTAATAGCGATGTTGTTGAATCTTCAACTTTAGTATCATCACCACCCATAACCCCAGCAATCGCAACTGGTACATTATCCACCGTTATCATTAAATCGCTCGGTAAAATTTGATATGTTATTCCATCTAATGCTGTATATTCACAAGTTAATCCATCTTTTACTATAATTTCGTTTTTACTTAATTTAGATAAATCAAAGAAATGTAGTGGTTGACCTGTCTCTAGCATCACTAGATTCGAAATATCTACCACATTATTAATCGACTTCACTCCAGCAGAACAAAGAAATTGTTTGATCCATGAAGGAGACTCTTTTATCGTTACTTGATTTACAATTTTAGCACTATATAAAGGGCATTCAGCACTTTCACTTTTCACAATTAAATCACTAGCTGTCCCTACATGAGAAGCGTTTTGATAGTTAGGTAGCACTACTTTTTTATTGAAGATTGCTCCCACTTCTTTTGCCATTGCGAACGATGCTAAACAATCATTACGATTCGGTGTTAATCCAATATCCAATATAATGTCATCTAATCCTAAATATCCTAATACATCTGTATTTCCTACTGGTGCATCTAAAGGTAATTCTTCGATTCCTGCTTTTTGTTCTTCAGTTAAACTTTTTGCATCTACTCCAAGTTCTAATAAACTACAAAGCATTCCATTACTTTCTACGCCACGAATCACACCTTCTTTGATTTCGAAGTCTTTTAATTTCCCACCTGGTAAAATAGCAATTACTTTTAAACCTGTACGAACATTAGGTGCTCCACATACAATTTGTTTTACTTCTGTACCCGTATTTACTTGGCAAACATTTAAATGATCACTATCAGGATGTGGCACACAATCAACCACTTCCGCAATTACTAAATTTGTTCCATATGCTAATGTTTCTACACCTTCAACTTCAAAACCTGCTGATGTAACTCTTTTAGCTAATTCTTTACTATCTATATCTGATAAGTCCATGTATTGACTTAATATATTTTTACTTGTTAACATTTACTTCCTCCTATTCAAAACGTGTAAACGTTTTTAAGAAACGTACATCATTTGTATAAAAATGACGGATATCGTCAATTCCATATTTCAACATTGCAATTCGTTCAATCCCTACACCAAATGCAAATCCACTACATTCAGTTGCATCATAACCAGCCATTTCTAACACTGCTGGATGCACCATTCCTGCTCCTAAAATTTCAATCCATCCTGTTGATTTACAAGTTGAACATCCTTTTCCTCCACACATATGGCAAGAAACATCTACTTCTACACTCGGTTCAGTAAATGGGAAGAAACTTGGACGGAAACGTATTTCTCGTTCTTCTCCAAACATTCTTTTCGCCATTAATTCTAGTGTTCCTTTTAGATCTGCTAGTGTGATATTTTCATCAACAACTAACGCTTCCATTTGTTGAAATTGGTGTGAATGCGTTGCATCATCATCATCTCTTCTATATACTTTCCCTGGACATACTAATTTAACAGGTAACTTAGGTGCATTTTCTTCTAGCACTAATGTTTGTACAGCTGTTGTATGTGTTCTCAATAAGTTTTCTACATCAATATAGAACGTATCTTGCATATCTCTTGCAGGATGATCTTTTGGTATATTCGCTCTTTCAAAGTTATATAAATCAGTCGTTAGTTCAGGACCTTCGGCAATTGTATATCCTAATCCGATAAATAAATCTTCTAATTCTTGAGTAACAATAGTAAGCGGGTGCAACGTAGCTATCACAGGACGAATTCCTTCTAATGTAATATCTATTTTCTCTGCCTCTAATTTCGCATTTACTTCTTCTTCTTCAATTTGAATTTTCTTATTTTCGATAGCCTCTGCTAAGGTTTGTTTCACTTCATTTACTTCTTGTCCAAATGCAGGGCGTTCCTCTACTGGTAACTCCTTCATTGATTTCATTACTTCTTGTATCGGACCTTTTTTTCCTAAGTACATTACACGTACTTCTTGAAGCGTTTTACTGTTCGTTGCTTCATTAATCTTAGTTAATCCTTCTAATTTTAATTGTTCTAATTTGATCATATTAATCCTTTCATTTCTTTTTTTCCAAAAAAAAAGCACAAGCGTAGGAACGTTTATAACGCGGTACCATCCTACTTCATCTTGCGACACACTTAATTTCATGATAACCGAATGAATCGGGAGAGGATTAACTCTCACTCAAAGGTGAATTCATATATACTTATCTAAATCGCCTTTCAGTCTATGAGCGATACTCCCTATTAGTAAGCTTATTATATTACTATTCCTTTTCAACGTATTTAACTTCTATATTATATAAAAAGCGTTACCCTTTTTCAAGGAATATCGCTTTTTTTACATACTATTTAATAATTATATCCACTTTCTCCAATAAATTCACGAATTAAAGAAGTCATTTTCACTTCATTCACACTTACTACATTTAAATCTTTTAATATATTTGTTAGTTTAACTATCTCACTATCATCATAATGCGTTACCTTATCTAGCATTAATGTTCGATAGACTTGCAACTCATAAGGAATAAATGTGTTTATTATCTTATCCGCATACTTTTGATATGAAAATATATATACTTCTTCACACTCACTCAATGTTTGAAACATAGCACATGTTTCTTCAATGGTTTGTCCACGAAACAAATCATTACGTATGATTCTTCGTATTAATCGAATATGTTTATCTCCAATTTGGACTTCATCATTATTTATTTGATCACTCGGATATACAAACAATTTATACGCATCTAATTCTAACGATAATACCTCAGGATTAAAAGCATGAATCCCTTCTACTACAACAATGCTATTTTCATTAATTTTTATTTTTGTTTCTTCCTTAACACAAGTAGATGTCACAAAATCAAATCGGTAATCATATACCTCTTCCAACGCTAATAAGGAATGTAATTGGCTTTCCAATAATGGAGCGTTGACACGCCTTGGCTCTTCCACATTAAGTTTTCCTAAATTCAACAGTGCTTTCTCTTCTTGACTTAGAGAAAAGAAATAGTCATCCATTGCTATATGTACAACTTCAAACCCTCTGCGCTCAATTGTTTCTTCTAGTTTTAAAGCAGTCGTTGTTTTACCAGCCCCTGAAGGACCACATATAAGTATTAGTTTCTTATTGGTTGAAATAAAATCATCAACGACTTCATTAATTTTATTTTGATACATTTCTTCTTGTTTTAATACGCCTTCATTAAATGCTAACTCATTAATCATTTGCGTAGTATATTTCATAATACGTGCTTCCTATACAATTAAAAACAATGCGTAACAAACTAGTACCATACATGATGAACCGATACGTACTAACTTATTTTTATTTTCCAATACTATCATTGAAAAGAAGGTTGCTAATGTTCCAAACACTAATAAGTTGACTGTTTTAGGATCCGAATAGTCATAAATCCCTTGCCCTACATAAACCATATCTGCTAAAGATAAAATCGTGAAGTTAAAAATGTTACTTCCGATTATATTACCTATTGCGATATTGTAATTTTTAATTTTAAATAGTGCGTATGTGCTTGATAATTCTGGAAGTGAAGTTGCTATTCCTAAGAATATTGCACCTGCTAATCCTGCTCCCAAGTTTAATTCTATCGATATTTTGTCTGTCACAAATGTGATCAAAATACTTAATGCAATAATACCTACACTCACAGCAGCAAAACGAATTAATACTTGTTTGACTGTTAAATCGCTAGTATCTTCAACCTCTTCTTCGCTTACTTCTCCATTTTCACTTGATAAGTATTTTATCGCGAATCCATAAATAATTACTATGATAATTGATGTAATTGAAATCGTAAATATATCAAAGTTCAATATATCAAGATAGTTCAACAACATAGCTCCATACATTAGTGCAACTAGTAATGAAACTTTTAAATGTCCTTTTGAAATTTTACATGTACTAAATCCTTTATAGAAAACAATTATTAAAGTTGCTAACACAGCAATATTAAATAAATTACTTCCTAATATATTCCCTATACACAAACCTGGTTTATCTAACAATAAAGTAGAGGAAACACTTGTAAATACCTCTGGAAGAGAGGTTACTGCTGAAAGCATTACCCCACCAATAAATGCGCCTGATAACGTTGTTTTCTTATCAAGTAAATCTACATATTTACTTGCTTTCCCTGATAAATACACAACTCCTAAAGCCAATAGAATATATTCAATATAAATCATAAATTTTTCTCCTTTTCATAAAAAGACTCATGGACAATGGCAAAGCATCGTCCGCGAGTCTCGTTGTTAACAATAATATCAATGGATTTGCATCTATTGTTGATATTATCACAGTACCAAATATTGATACTTACTCCTTCATAGGAATGACTTAAAAAGAGTACCACGAATCATACAAAGTGTCAATTTATAAACTTGATTACAGCCTCGTTTTCAGTACTTATTAGTGTAGAAAAAAGGCAGCAAAATTACTTGCTACCTTTCACTTATTTTAGACTCTTTTATAACGAATAGCTGCTTGTGCTGCTGCTAATCTTGCAATTGGAATACGGTATGGTGAACAAGATACATAATTCAATCCTGATCGATGACAGAATTCAATACTTGAAGGATCTCCTCCATGTTCTCCACAAATTCCTAATTTAATATCCGGTCTTGTTTCTCTTCCTAATTTCACTGCTAATTCAACTAATTTTCCAACACCTGATTGATCTAATCTAGCGAATGGATCTTGCTCATATATTTTTTTATCATAATAGTCTGTTAAGAAACTACCTGCATCATCTCTTGAAAATCCAAATGTCATTTGTGTTAAATCATTTGTTCCAAAAGAGAAGAATGCCGCTTCTTTTGCAATCTCATCAGCAAGTAATGCAGCACGAGGAACTTCAATCATCGTACCTACTAGATATTCTAATTGAACACCATGCTCTTTAATTACTTCATCCGCAGTTTTAACAACTACATTTTTAACAAATGCTAATTCAGAAACATCTCCAACTAAAGGAATCATGATTTCAGGGACAATATGATATTCAGGATGTACTTTTTGAACATTAATCGCTGCTTCAATCACTGCTCTTGTCTGCATTTTCGCAATTTCTGGATAAGACACAGTAAGTCTACATCCTCTATGACCCATCATTGGATTAAATTCATGCAATCCTTGAATAATAGATACTAACTCTTCAACTTCCATATTCATATCATTAGCTAACGTAGTAATATCATATGATGTAGTTGGTAAAAACTCGTGAAGTGGTGGATCTAAATAGCGAATAGTAACCGGTCTAGATTCCATAGCTTCATAAATTTCTTCGAAGTCTTTACGTTGCATTGGCAATAATTTAGCTAATGCACGCTCTCTTTGATTCAACGTTTTTGCGACAATCATTTCACGTATCGCTTTAATACGATCTCCTTCAAAGAACATATGTTCTGTACGAACTAATCCAATTCCTTCTGCACCAAACGATACCGCTAGTCGAGCATCTTTTGGAGTATCCGCATTTGTTCTTACTTTCAATACTCGATATTCATCTGCCCACTGCATAAATGTTTCAAAGTCTCCTGAAATAGATGCAGGTACTGTTCTTAATTCTTCCCCATAAATATTTCCTGTTGAACCATCAATTGATACATAGTCATATTCTTTAAACACTTTATTGTTAATTTTGAAAGTTTTTGCTTCTTTGTCTATTTTAATTTCACCACATCCTGAAACACAACAAATTCCCATTCCTCTAGCAACTACGGCAGCGTGACTTGTCATCCCTCCACGTACTGTTAAAATTCCTTTTGAACTCGTCATTCCTTCAATATCTTCTGGACTTGTTTCTAAACGTACCAAGATAACTCGATGTCCTTTACTTGCATATTCAATCGCATCTGCTGCACTAAATACTACTTGTCCAGTAGCAGCTCCTGGAGATGCTGGTAATCCACTCGCAATGATCGTTGCTTCCTTCAGTGTTTTTTCATCAAATGTAGGATGTAATAATGCATCCAATTGTTTAGGATCTACCATTAAAATAGCTTCTTCCTTCGTTAATAATTTTTCTTCTACTAAATCACAAGCAATTTTCAGAGCTGCTTTTGCAGTTCTTTTTCCATTTCTTGTTTGCAACATATATAATTTTTCATTTTCTATCGTAAATTCGACATCTTGCATATCATGATAATGCGCTTCTAAACGATTTGTAATATCTACAAATTGTTCATAAATAGAAGGCATAATATCTTCTAAGTGATCAATCATTTGTGGCGTTCTAGTTCCTGCAACAACATCTTCCCCTTGTGCATTCATTAAGAACTCTCCAAACAATTTATTTTCCCCAGTTGACGGATTTCTAGTAAAAGCAACACCTGTTCCACAAGTGTCTCCCATATTCCCAAATACCATCATTTGTACATTTACTGCTGTCCCCCAACTTGAAGGAATATCATTTAATTTACGATAATAGATTGCTCTATCGGTGTTCCAAGATTTAAATACAGCTTCAATAGAATGTGCCAATTGAACCCTTGGATCCGTTGGGAAATCAAGATTAAGCTCTGCATGATAAAATGCTTTAAATCGTTTCACCATTTCTTTAAAATCTTCTGCGTCTAAATCTGTATCTAATTCCACTTTTTTCTCTGCTTTAATATCATCGATCACTACTTCAAACTTAGTTTTTGATAAACCCATTACAACATCTGCAAACATTTGAATAAAACGTCGATAAGAATCATAAGCAAACCTTGGATTATTAGTCAATTTTGCCATTCCTTCAACAACTTCATCATTTAATCCTAAGTTTAATACCGTATCCATCATCCCTGGCATACTTGCTCTAGCACCACTTCTTACTGATACTAATAAAGGATTGCTTGGATCACCAAAATTTTTACCACTTTCTGCTTCTAATCGTTGAATATGAGTGTCTATCTCTGCTTGAATTTCTGTATTTATTATTTTATCGTTCTCATAGTATTCATTACATGCACTCGTAGTAATTGTAAATCCAAAAGGAACAGGCATTCCTAGATTCATCATTTCAGAAAGGTTTGACCCCTTTCCTCCTAGTAACTCTTTCATAGATCCATTTCCCTCATGGAAATTATAAACAAATTTATTAGCCATCATAAAACCTCCTATTGATTATGTAATCGCTTTCATAAGTATATTATACATAATTTCAGCACTAGAATCTAGCCTTTTCATTTGTGAAAATATTAATTTGTTTTTTACATTAAAAGAAGTTATATAGTTACTATCTGCTATTTATTTATGAACAATAATATATGCATTTTAATATGCGTACACGACGATACTTTCTTATTAATTTTATAAAAACCACTGAAAAATTCAGTGGTTTTCACCAGCCCTATAAGGGCTTTATGT
>CAMQRS010000036.1 GCA_947036815.1 uncultured Erysipelotrichaceae bacterium | reverse complement strand
TCTATCAAGCCAGTTATAAAGCTCGTGACGAGAGTTTACGTTACATTTGATATAGATGTTTTGTACATGTTTTTTAACGGTGTGGTAGCTAATAACAAGCTCACTAGCTATCGCATTGTACGTAAGTCCTTGATACATAAGTTGTACAACTTTATGTTCTGATTGAGTAAGTGGTAAATTTTCAGGGATTATATCTCTTTCATTCAAGTCAGAGATATTAGAAATAGTAATCCAATAATAGCGATCAATAATACCATTAGAATAACACTGGTTATGAACATATATTTTAAATACATAATTCTTGATTATTTTCTTCTGTGTTTGATGTTGATGAATTTCATCACTTGGCAATATCATAGACAACCAATGACAACGCTCATCACTATGCAAATCTCCTGTGATGGACTTATCGAAGACATCTTCTAAATAAGTTTTGGCAGGTTGATTATAACTAAGGACATGAGAGAAGTTATCAGTAATGAAAAATGCTCGCTCACCCAATTCGATGATTTTGTTTTTTGTCTTAGAAATAATTTCTTTTTGTTCATAGGTTTTAAAGGTGCTATATAGATTCGCAATAAATACGTATATTTCTTCTAATAAAAGCATTTCATCTTCAGTGAAGTCACCTTCTTCCAGTGATTTAAAGAATGCAATTTGTATATATGCATTCATCCCAAATGCTAATGTAACACTATAATGTGCATTAAAGTTTTCTTCTAAGAAACGGATATACGATGAATTATCATAATCAATACTAGCAATGATATCCGTTGATTTATATAATCTAGGTTTCACATTATGATATGTTAATTGATCTTGAACAGCTTCTTGAAATAATACATGGCGAATACTATCGTTAGCTTGAAAGCTACGGTATGGATGATCTTCACAATCTAAGTGAAGTCCATCTGGTTTTATCCAAGAAAGGAATCGTCCTTGTAAATCATAGTAAGAGATTAAGACGTTTTGTAATTCAAAATTACGCACAATCGACTCTAATAAGGATGTGCTGAAAAATTCTTTTGTATTGGTAACTCTTTCAGATATTTCAGAAAAGAAGTTTACTCTATCTTTATAATTATTCATCACGATACTCCTTTCTTATTGTTTGAATTTATTTGGATACGTTCCATGATATGGTAATTGAATACTAAATAAGTTACCAGCCATTGGGCTTGTGTCATCACCAGTAGCACTTGGAATATATAAGATATCCATATTGTCACCACCGAAGACGCAAGTAGTAGGGTATTTTACAGGAACGTTAATCTTAGCTAATTGTTCACCAGTATTTGGATTAAATCTGCATACACAACTATTACCAAACATAGCAATCCATAACATACCTTCATTATCGATTGTCATTCCATCAGGCTTTGTAAATTGTGAGTCTAATGTGAATGCAATTCTTTGATTGCTTATAGTAGCAGTTGTAATATCGTAGTCATATGCAAATATACTTTGTGTCCATGTATCAATATGATACATTGTTTTTTCATCTTGTGTCCAAGCAAGTCCGTTGGATACGATTAATTCACTTACGTATTTTTTTAATTCATTATCAAATTTATATAACGAGCTAACTTTGTTTCTTTCTACATCGGTAGTACCAATCCAAAGATTCCCTTTACTATCACATTTTCCATCATTGAAGCGAACACTTGGTAGGGTGTAGTCTTCACGTTTCCATAATTCTTGATATGTTTCATTCACCATGTCAAATGCATAAATACCACTCGCAATCCCAATGACACAAGTAGTATCATTTAATGGATTTGCACATCCAATAATATCGGGCATATCCCAAGTTTTGAATTCTTTTGTTGAAGGTGTAAAATCAAATAATTTTTTACCTAACATATCTACATATACCAAAGATTTCGTCTCTGGATTCCAGTATGGACTTTCTCCTAATGTAGTTACAAAAGTGTTACAAACGCTTATGTTATCATATATTTTCATGGTATTCTCCTCCGTTATTTTAGTATTCATATTATACCAGTAATATAACAAGAAAAGAAACAATATTTATCATAGCACGTACTTTATTATATATATAGAAGAGCATCCTTCTTTATTTATAGTTTTAAGGGTGTTATTATGGTTAATTATGGATAACAATATATAGATTTTAAGATGTATGCTTTATGAAAAATGAAACATAGGGTTATATGTAATTTAATAGTAACTTTTTTTAATAATTATTAATTAAAACAATAAAAACAATATGAACGTGATATAATAGATAAACAAAATAAATAATGGAGGAATTATGACTCACGGTAATTTAAATATTGAGCAAGTAACTTTAACCGGTGATGTTGCACTAGATAAAGATGAATCTAAAAGTAGAAAAGAATTAATTCAAATTATAAAAGACAACACAGAAGTTCATGAAATGATGAATGGGTTTTGTATTATTGAATTCAACAATAAGAAAATAGCTATATATGTGAAAAATGTTACATATCTAGGAACTCCCCATCCAATTTATAAAAAAAGAATACAATTAGGAAAAAACTTTATAAAAGCGTACGATGAATTTAAGCAGTTAAATATAAATCTGATGCTTTTAGGAGTGTACACCTATAAAGATACATTGGTTTTTGTTGATTTTGAAATTGAAAATTATATAAAAAATAAGGGAAATAACTCATCTGCGCATGTGTTTGTATCAGACTTGCAAATGGCATTTGAAAAAAACATTTATTCAAAAACAGATCATAAAAACAACGAAATAACTTGTATTAAAGGAAATGGGTTTTCAAAATATTTAAAAGATAAATATGAAAATAACGGAAAAAACATTGTTAATGTATTTAATAAAATTGATGAATTCTTTAACTCGTTAAATATTGAATGGATTGGGAAATCATGTTACAAGGAAATGATTGATAACAATTTTAACAATAAATTTCAATCTGAATGGCCAGGATTTTATCTGGAATTTAAACTTGATAAATTTGTAGCAAAACACAAATTAGAAAACTATATTAAGTACGAACAAAATAAAAGAAAAGGTGAAGTAGACTTAGATTTATTTTTTCCTGAAGTTCAAGCATACGGAGATTTAAAATGCCACACTAGTTCAGGAAAGGGTATTCCTGGAAATGATATGCAGACTATATTGAATGTGACTAAAACAAACTCTATATACTACGTTATCTGTGAACACGAAACAACGAAAGATAAAGAATTGAATTATGAAACAACAAAATATTGGAATGAGATGCAAAACAAAAACGATTTAATGAGTTACCACACGAGAATGAAAGGGAAGGTGAATTTGAAAAGTTATATGATATTAGAAATTAATAAATATAATTTGAAATATTTATCAAGTTTTCAAAAAGATTTCATTAATAGTGATGGTAGCAAAAGAAAAGAAAAAATAATAATAAATAAAAAGGATATTTCAAATTTTATAGTATATAAAAAAGAGTTGTAAAAAAGCATAGCTATTATACTTTTTTTTTGGTATAATTTTCACTTAGAAAGGTATAAAACAATGAAAAAATTTAAATATATAGATCTATTCTCAGGTGTAGGAGGATTTCATCAAGCGATGAAATTATTAGGAGGCGAATGTGTTTTTTCTTCAGAAATAGATAAGTTTGCTATTGCTACGTATGAAAAAAACTATGATATAAGTTCAAACAATAATATCAAAGATTCTGATATACCGGGCAATCTAATACCTAAACATGATGTGTTATGTGCAGGATTTCCGTGTCAAGCGTTTTCGAAAGCGGGTAAAAGGCTTGGATTTATGGATGAAACTAAAGGAACTTTGTTCTTTGATATAGAACGAATATTAGAAAGACATAGAACAAAGTATATAATTTTAGAAAATGTAAGAAACTTAATATCTCATGATGATGGAAATACTTGTAAAACAATATATAGACATTTAAATCAATTAGGATATAGACTTACACCAAAGCCCATTATTATGAGCCCGCATCAGTTGGGGATTCCACAACTAAGAGAAAGAGTCGTAATTTTGGGAGTTTACGATCCTTTAAATAAGGACGAACCTTTGGATATCAATTTTGAAGAGTATGATTCAAAAAAAGATAATAATTCGATTTTTTCGATTTTGGAAGATGAACCAGTAGCTGAAAAATACTACATTAGTGATTATGAGACGAATGTATTAAGTGTATGGGATGAATTTTATAAAAATATAAATAGAAAAGTGTTGGGATTTCCGATATGGGTAGAATACTTTAAAAAACTTCCTACAGAAGATATGCCAAAATGGAAACAAAACTTTATAGAAAAAAATAACATATTGTATACTGAAAATCGCGGATTCATTGATAAATGGCTGAAAAAAAACAGTAATTTAGAAAACTTCACTCCAACACACAGGAAATTCGAATGGCAAGCTGGGGAGTCGATAGAGAGTGTATGGGAAGGTGTAATACAATTTAGACCTTCGGGAATTAGAGTGAAAAAGCCAAACTGTTTTCCAGCGTTGGTTGCGATGGTTCAAATTCCTATTATTGGTCAAAGAAAAAGAAGACTAACTGTCAGAGAAGCGGCAAGATTACAAAGTTTCCCGGAAAATTTTATACTAGATGATAGTGATCAACAAGCTTATAAACAGTTTGGAAATGCAGTAAATGTAGAAGTAATTAGAGTGACAGCAAAAAAATTATTTAGTACAAAACTTTAATTTAAGTAACAATTGTATATAATGTTTAATATTTAAATCTAAATCATTAAGAGATATATAATAATCTCAATTTTAATGATTTTTTTAATTGAATTACTACATTAAAATCTATGGAAAGTTTCTTGTTGATGTTTTAATTTGAAAATCAAAGCAATTCTTTTCTTTTATTGAATTTAGGTATACAATGAAGGTAATTAACTTTTGGTAATTGTAATATACAAAAACTTTACAAAGAGAACATGTAAATGAAATAAACAAGTATTATAATAATCAAGAATCACAAGGAGGGCTATTGTGAAAAATGCATTAAAATTAACGAAACTAGAAAAGAGCTGGGTCTTATATGATGTGGGAAACTCAGCGTTTACACTTTTAGTTGCTACAATATTTCCCATCTATTTTAGTTACCTAGCAGAAAATGCTGGGTTAACATCCGCGCAGTATTTAGCATATTGGGGATATGCAGTTTCATTTGTAACTATTATCGTAGCATGTCTAGGACCTATCCTAGGAGCGTTATCAGATTGTGGTTTATACAAGAAGTCATTTTTATCTGGAGTTGTTGTTTGTGGAGTAATCTCTACTATCGCCTTAGGGTTTACATCTTCATGGGCTGTATTTTTAGGGGTATTCATGTTGGCTAGAATTGGATATGCACTAAGTCTTATATTTTCTGACTCTATGCTTGTTGATGTAACAACGGAAGATAGAATGGATAAAGTATCTACCTATGGATTTGCCTTTGGTTATATTGGAAGTTGTATTCCATTTATTATCAGTTTATTGTTTGTATTATTTTATGAGCAATTAAATATGAGTTTTACAACAGGAATCATAATTGCATTCACAATTAATGCGATGTGGTGGGGATTGTTTACGTTGCCTATTATTAAAAATTATAAACAAAAGCATGTAACAAAACACAAAAGTATAGGATTCAAGAAATTAAAAGAAACGTTGAAAGATATAAGCAAAGATAAACGAATTATGTTTTTCTTAATTGCCTTCTTTTTCTATATTGATGGAGTATACACCATCATTGATATGGCAACAGCGTATGGAACAGCATTAGGATTAGATAGCACAAGTTTATTATTAGCATTGTTGATGACACAAATTGTGGCATTCCCATTTGCGATTGTATTTGGTCGTTTATCTCAAAAGATTAATAGTGAAATATTAATACAAATTTGTATCTTGGCATACACAGGAATTGGGATATATGCAGTATTCTTACAAACACAAATTCAGTTTTGGATTCTAGCAATTATGGTAGGAATCTTTCAGGGTGGAGTACAAGCCTTATCAAGATCGTATTTTGCGAAAATTATTCCAGAAGAAAAATCAGGAGAATATTATGGGATCATGGATGTTTGTGGAAAAGGTGCAGCTTTCTTAGGTACGATGTTAGTTAGTTTTACTACACAAATGACAGGGAACTCATCGATTGGAGTAAGTGTGATAACACCACTTATTTTAGTTGGATTCTTCTTCTTTAGAAAATCACTGAAGTATAAATAATATAAGATTGATTTATATGATTAAAAATACTCACCTATTGGGTGAGTATTTTTAATGCAACGCTAGGTTGACGTGTTTTTTTATCTTGTTTTGTCGAAAATCACCACAATCCTATTATTTTTGGTACACTGATTGGGGTGATAACATGAGTTTATACGATCAATATAGTGAACAAGAGTATTATACAAAGAAGAAACTACTATCTTTAAATCCAGGCGTAGTAGGAGAATGCATGTATCAAGAAATTTGGGCGATTCGAAAGCTTTTTTTGATGCCGATAGAGGCGTTTAATAAAAAGCAATATATCATAATGACAAAAAAAATAAATGAATTAATGATTCATATTCTTGAAACAAAATTGTACAAGCATACCTATGAATCCAAGGTGGAATATAGACAGATGGAATATCATCATAAACAAGACGCACTTTTACGTCTAGCTAGTGAACTAAACATATATATACCTTATGAACTGGTACAATTTCTCTATCGTACGAATGCCTTGCTTTTGAAGTTATACATACTAAGAGTATTTAGTCATGAGAACAAGTTACTATATTTTTATTTAAAACAAAATGATCGATTGGAATGGTATGAGATGATAATCGGTTTAAATACAGTAGAAGAAACTAGTGTAGAGCTAGATTTAACAAGTAGTTTTTTATCGTTTCTTGTCAGTTTTTACTTGAAAATTTGTGAAATGATGGTACTATCAAATGGTGATGATATACAACTTACATATAATGAGATACAATTTAGATACCCGCAACTAAATGAGAATCAAATACATTTCTATTTGACTCATAATCATAGCCAACAATATTATACAATTCAAAACTTTAAACAATATACGAATATATCATACGAAAGTGCACGCAAACAATTGGATATGCTCATGCAGTTAAAGTTTTACAATAGAATTAAAATTGGTAAAAAATATGTTTATACTACAGATGGTTGCAAATAAATGTTTAATATCTATTTATTTAGCGAAAATTTTTCATTGATTAATCATTTTATTGAATACTCTTTACTTACAAAAGAATTTTGTATGAAGGAGGTTTCGACTATAGTTCCATATAGTTTATTTGAAATTAATGAAGACAATAGTATTGTAATTATAGACAATACGAAAGATAGGAATTTCGACTCGCTATTGCAAAAATTCAGCATAATAAATAGACGAAAATTAAGTGTTGTATACTTATGTAATAATATAAAAAGTGAAATACAAGAATTATTAAATACATTCTATGCATATTTTGTTGTTGAAAAAACTAATTTTATGGATATCGTCTATAAAATGAAAAGTGTGTTTAATAAGGAACGTTATTACAAGAATCATATTTGTAATCATGTTCATGTTATTTTAAAACAACTTCAAATTAGTCAAAGCAATTTAGGATATAAATATTTACAAAAGGCAATTTTATTAAAGTCATTCAATGAACAACTAAAAATGAAAGAATTATGTGTGCTCGTAGCTAAAAAATATGCGACAACATCAACAAGGGTAGATCGTTGTATGCGAACCGTTCTTTCAACTAGTCAAGAAAAGAATGCACATTGCTTTGAAGAAATGTTTCATGATACAAAAATATCAACGATGAGCTTTATTACAATTTTAGCAGATGACTTACGAAAGGAATTAGGTGATTAGATGAAAGGACTTTATATTCATGTACCTTTTTGTACATCGATTTGTTTATATTGCGATTTTAAACGCAGTGTATATCAAGAAGATATTGTTAATCAATACCTTAAACAATTACAAAAAGAGTTAACGAGTAAAAACATGGTAGATGTAGATACCATTTATATTGGTGGTGGGACACCGAGTGCATTGAATATAAATCAATTAGAAATCTTATTAGATATGATATCTCCTTATATGGAACATGCGAAAGAGATAACAATAGAATCTAATTTAGAATCACTTAACGAAGAAAAGATAAGGTTGTTTGATAGAAAAGGAGTAAATAGAATTTCACTTGGAGTACAATCTCTAACTAATTCTTTACTAACAGAAATGAATCGAAAGCATACGTGTGAAGATGTAAAACCGGTATTAGAAATGATATATAATAATGGAATTAAAAATATTTCCGTAGATATGATATATGGATTTCAAAACCAAAGTGTACAGACCTTTATTTCAGATTTAGAAAAAATATGCACGTATGAACAGGTGAACCATGTTTCTATGTACTCACTAACCATAGAAGAAAATTCAATCTTCAAGAAAATGGGTGTTAAGCCAATTGAGAATGAAGTAGAAGCAATGATGTATGATGAAGGAATAGAAGTATTGAAAAAGAACGAATTTAATCGTTATGAAATTGCGAATTTTTCTAAAGAGGGATTTCAATCTTCACATAATATACATTATTGGCAATATGATGATTTTTATGGAATAGGGCTAGGTGCTAGTGGTAAAGAAGATAATGTGCGTTATCAAATGCAAGGAAGTACTAGTGAATATATCCAACAAAAAGCTCAACGGATAGATGAAGTATTAGAAAAAGAAGATATGATGTTTGAAGAAATCATGATGGGATTAAGGTTAGTTCAAGGGGTAAATATCGAACGCTTTAATACACGATATGCAGTTTCATTTATTGATGTATATCAAGATACAATACGAAAATTAACCCAAACAAATCAAGTGGTAATTGAAGATGGATATTTCTTGGTAAAAGAAGAAAATTTAATTCATTTACATGATATATTATTGGAATTTCTAGGAGGTTCATAATGAATGAAACATGTATTCATAATGAAATTATTTATGATGGAAAAATCATAAGAGTGGAAAAAGATATCATTGAGTTAGAAAATGGACAACAAAGTTGCCGCGAGGTAGTATACAATAGCGGTGGAATTTGTGTCTTAGCTCTAACAGAAGATGATAAATATATTTTAGTGAAACAGTTTCGTTATCCTTCCAAAGAAGTATTATATGAGCTTGCTGGGGGTAAGATAGATGCCAATGAGCAACTATTGGAAGCAGCTCAACGAGAGTTAAAAGAAGAAACAGGTTATGTAAGTACTGATATTTCTTATCTAGGATACTTTTATCCCACTGTCGCCTATTCAAATGAAGTGATTCATATGGCATTGATGAAAGATTGCGTATATGAAAAACAATGCTTAGATGAAGGGGAATTTGTGGATGTAGTATTACTCGATGAATCTCAAATACAAGATATGATATACCAAAACAAAATTAAAGACGGGAAAACAATTATTGCGCTTCTTAAGTTTTTGTATAAAAAATAATCACTAATGGCAGTGATTATTTTTTATAATATTTAATTAATGCTTGCGTACCTTCGTTTTCAAGATTTTGATCTGCAAGTGTTTCATACATATGTAATACACAATCCAACATTTCTAAGGAAATGTTTTTATTTTGCATTTCTTGTTTAGCAATCTTCATATCTTTAATAAAGTGCTTGATAAAGAAACCAGGTTCAAAGTCTTTTGCTAATGCTCGGGGAGCCATATTGTTGATTTGCCAACTTCCAGCAGCTCCAGATTTAATGGCATTAAATACATTTGCTACATCGAGATTATTTTCGTTCGCGTATATAATTGCTTCACTATATGCCGCTGTGGCACCTGCGACTGCTATTTGGTTGCACATTTTTGTATGTTGACCAGCACCTTGTGTTCCCATATAGGTAATATTGGTTCCCATACAACTAAACAGGGGATGCATATCATTAAATACATCTTCGTTTCCTCCAACCATAATAGAAAGTGTTGCATTTTTTGCACCGCTATCACCACCTGAAACAGGAGCGTCTAAAACTTTGTTTGATGTACTATGAGCAATCTTGATTGCCAATTGTGGAGAAGACGTTGTCATATCAATTAAGACAGCATCCTGTTTCACATTTGCTAAGATTCCATTTTCTGAGAAGTAGACATCTTCGACATCGGTTGGATAACCAACCATAGTAAACACAATGTCACAATCGTGAACACAGTCTTTGATGTTGTCGTGGATATGAATATTAGACACATCCTTAATTTTTGATGGGGTACGAGTAAAGACGTGTACATCGTGATTTTGTTTCACTAAATGAGCGTACATACCTTGACCCATAACGCCAGCACCTATCCATGCTATTTTCATTTTGATCACCTCACCTTAATTATATATGAATTTAATATTATTTACAGCCAATATTCAGATTGTTTTCACAAATATTGTGTATACTTTGAATATGAACAAGAAAGGTGATGCTTATGGATAAGTCAGTAATGAAACAACACATAAAAAAAATAGGTATAGGAGCAGCAGCGCTGTTGATGGTATTTTCAGTCTCATTCGCTGGAAGTTATTTCGGAGAGATGAGTGCTCATGAAGATAATGATAAAGGAGAACTTACACAAACAACGCAATTGGAAAGTGTCACTAGTGATGTATCAGTCGTTGCAGCATCGGCAGCAAGTTCGATTGTAGCGATTACAACAGAAACAATGACTACTGGTAACTACATGCAACAATATGTTAGTGAAGGAGCGGGAAGTGGTGTTATTATAAGTGAAGAAGGATACATAATAACGAACCAACACGTCATTGAAGACGCAAGTACAATTATGGTCAAATTAAATAATGATGAAGAATATGAAGCACAATTAATCGGATATGATGCAAGTGTGGATATAGCGGTAATAAAAATAGATGCCAAAGACTTAACAACAGCGGCAATAGGAAATTCAGAAACTATAGCAGTTGGAGAAAGCGTTGTAGCGATTGGAAATCCACTAGGTGAGTTAGGTGGTACAGTAACGGAAGGTATTATTAGTGCAACAAGTAGACAATTAACAATTGATAATCAAGAAATGACATTACTTCAAACAAGTGCTGCGATTAATCCAGGAAACTCTGGTGGTGGATTGTTTAATATGGCAGGAGAATTAATTGGAATTGTCAATGCGAAAAGCAGTGGTAGTGACATTGAAGGACTAGGTTTTGCGATTCCTATCAATACAGCTAAGGATGTAGCGCAACAAATTATAGAAACAGAAGGAAATGTAAGTACGAATGCAACATATGTATTAGGAATTACAATGTTAGAAATAGATAGTGAAGAATTATTAAAACAATATAACTTGGAAAAACAAGGTGTTTATGTATACGAGGTATTAGATAACTCAGAAGCGTATTCGCTAGGTATTCAAAGTGGAGATTTATTGATTTCTATTAATGATGTGGAAGTAAAAACTGCGGAATCTGCGCAAACGGTTATTAAAGAAATAAAGAATGAAGATGTATTGAATATTGTTGTTGAAAGAAATGGAAAAGAAATCCTGCTATCAATGACTGTTAACTTTTAAAATTACGAAATAAATATATAAAATAAGTCACTCATTGCGTCTACCCTTTACGCTATAATGAGTGATTTATTTATTGGGTTAAATAATGAATAAAAGAATTGAAAGAAAGAAATAACTATGATATTATTATAGAGGTTTTAATCTAGGACTTTCGGATACCTCAACCAAGCACTTGGTTTAAAACGACAACTAATAGGAGGAAATTAAAATGATTTCAAAAGAAACAAAACAAGCAATTATGACTGCTTACGCAGTACACGAAGGGGATACAGGTTCTCCAGAAGTTCAAGTAGCTGTATTAACTGAACAAATTAATGTATTAACAGTACATATGAAAGAGCACAAACATGACTTTCATTCACAACGTGGATTAATGAAAATGGTTGGAACTCGTCGTAACTTATTAAAATACTTAAAAGGTAAAGATTTAGGACGTTACACAACTTTAATTCAACGTTTAGGATTAAGAAAATAATTCTTGTTAAAAGCGAAGCAATTCGCTTTTTTTTATGCAAAAAGGATAGGATTTAGAGTAACAAACTATCCGGTGATGTAACCTATTAAATGTTCGTACATTATACAACTTTAATAGAAATAGAAAGGGATACCTATACAGTTACTTATTATGCATTTTAAAGAATAAAATAGTGTCCTTATAAAAAAATGTATGGTATTATAATTAGTGAAATGCAAAGAGGTGATGTAAAATGGCGAAAGAGATATTTCGTTTAGAATTTTACGGTCGTGGGATCGTAGTAGAAACAGGAGAAATCGCTAAACAAGCAGGTGGATCAGTCGTAGTAAGATATGGTGATACAGCAGTATTAAGTGCTGCAACATCAAGTTCACAAGCTAAAATGGATCTTGATTTTTTCCCGTTAACAGTAACGTATGAAGAAAAATTATATTCAGTAGGGAAAATCCCTGGTGGATTTTTAAGAAGAGAAGGAAGACCTGGAGAGAATGCGACATTAACAGCTCGTATGATCGATAGACCAATCCGTCCTTTATTTGCAGACGGATTTAGAAATGAAGTACAAATTGTGAATACTGTATTATCAGTAGATCGCAATAATACGCCTGAAATGAGTGCTATGTTTGGTGCTTCATTAGCGTTATGTATTTCAGATATTCCATTTAATGGACCAATCGCTGGAGTAAATGTAGGATATATTGATGGAGAATACATCATTAACCCAACACCAGAACAATGTAAAGTAAGTGCAATAAACTTAACTGTAGCAGGTACAAAATTCGCTGTAAACATGGTAGAATCAAGTGCTAGTGAAGTAAGTGAAGAAGCAATGTTAGAAGCAATCTTATTCGGACATGAAGCAATTAAAAAATTAGTTGAATTCCAAGAAGGAATTATGGCTAAAGTTGGTAAAACGAAAAAAGAAATTAAATTATACGAAGTAAGTGAAGAAGTAAATGCTGAAGTAAGAGCAAACTTTGAAACTTCAATGAGAGCTGCAATTTCTATTGAAAAGAAATTAGAACGTTATGGTAAAATTGATGAAGTAACAGCAGAAGCAGTTGCTTTATTTGAAATTAAAACTTTTGAGAATGAAAAAGAAAAAGAACGTACATTAAAACAAGTTAAACAAATTTGTCACAGTATTGAAGCAGATGAAGTTAGACGTTTAATTATTGAAGATAAAGTAAGACCTGATGGTAGAAAAATTGATGAGTTAAGAGCATTGAATTCACAAATCGATTTATTACCAAGAGTTCATGGTAGTGCATTATTTACACGTGGAGAAACACAAGTATTAAGTGTTACTACATTAGGTACATTAAAAGATAACCAAATTATTGATGATTTAAGTGAAGTAGATAGCAAACGCTTTATGCACCACTATAACTTCCCACCTTACTCAGTAGGGGAATGTGGAAGAATGGGAACACCAGGACGTAGAGAAATCGGTCATGGTGCTTTAGGAGAAAAAGCATTAAGCCAAGTATTACCTTCAGTAGAAGAATTCCCATATACAATTCGTTGTGTTGCGGAAGTATTAGAATCTAATGGTTCTAGTTCACAAGCGTCTATCTGTGCAGGATCAATGTCATTAATGGCAGCAGGAGTTCCAATTAAATCACCAGTAGCAGGAATTGCGATGGGATTAATCATGGATGAAGTAAACAATAAATATACAGTATTAACAGATATCCAAGGAATGGAAGATCATTTCGGAGATATGGACTTTAAAGTAGCTGGAACAATAAACGGAATTACAGCGTTACAAATGGACATTAAAGTAAATGGAATTACTAGAGAAATCTTTGAAGAAGCATTATCTCAAGCTAAAGTAGCTCGTCAAGATATCTTAGCAAACATGAATGAAGCAATTGAAGCTTCAAGAGATGACGTTTGTGATTATGCTCCAAAAACTGACACAATGAAAATTAGTGTAGACAAAATTAAAGAAGTTATTGGACCTGGTGGTAAAAAAATTAACCAAATTATCGAACTTTGTGATCAAGTTAAAATTGACATTGAAGAAGATGGAACGGTTATTATTTATCATTTAGATAGAACATCTATTAATAAAGCATTAGCGATGATTACAGATATTTGTAGAGTTGCTAAAGTAGACGAAATATATGAAGCAAAAGTAGTTAGAATTGAAAAATTCGGTGCCTTTGTTAATCTATATGGAAGTTGTGATGGATTATTACATATTTCAAAAATTAAACATGAGAGACTCGATAAAGTTGAAGATGTATTAAAAATTGGAGATGTAGTGAAAGTTAAGGTAATGGAAGTTGATGAAAAAGGACGTGTAAACGTTTCTGCAAAAGCATTAATTGAAAAACCTTCAATTGAAGTAAAAAAAGATTAATAGTAAAAAGGAAATCATTTTGATTTCCTTTTTTTGTATATGTAATGTTTAAAAACAGTATATAATTATCTTTCACTATTGCTCATGATAAACAATCGCTACCAACATCACATCCTCATGAGTAATAAGTTAGTTTATTTTAGTACTAAAGAGTTATCTAGATGTCTTGACTCTATGCTATGTTAGATATAAACTATAATCAATAATAGGAAAGGGAAATGATATGCAATTAATAACTAATAGATTAACGTTGATTCCAATTTCACAACAATATAAAGAACAAGTGTTTCAATCGTGCACTCATGAAGTAACTACATATATGATTCCAACTCCAGCAAAACATATTGAAGAAACAAAGTTTGTCATTGCGATGATGATGAAGCAACGAGAAAATAGAACTGATAATGTGTTTGCGATTACACTATCCAAAGCAAATGAATTTATCGGTTTAGTAGGAGTTCATCACTTGAATAAAGAAGCACCAGAATTAGGTGTTTGGACAAAAAAGCAAGTCATGGCAATCATTATGGAAGAGAAGCGATTGGTGGAGTGATTGAGTATGCCAAACAATTAGGATATCATACTCTTCTGTATCCAGTAGATAGAAGAAATGAAGCGAGTAAAAAAATACCTTTATATTATCATGGAGAATTATGCGACCCTTTCACAAAGGCAATGCATATAAATAATAGAGTTATAGAACAAGAGGTTTATGAAATTACAGTATAAGACTGTAAACGAAAAGGAGAATATTTATGATTATAGATTTAACTACTCAAGTGCCTAGTGATAGTCCACTAATTACATGGGCTAAGACACAAGATAATAAGCATATTGCGATGGGGCATGTAGGGACTCATTTAGATGTGTATGAAAAGAGTGTGATTCCGATTGAATACTTTAAGTCACAAGGAATTGTATTTGATGTAAGAGGAAAGCAAGAAGTATCTTTACGTGATGTTGACTTAGCGAAAGTTCCGTCGGATGGATTCGTCATATTTCGCACAGGACAAATGGGATTACACAATTATGGAGATAAAGGGTACTTTAAGGATCATCCATATCTATCTACTCAATTAATTGATGCCCTTATTGAAAAAAAGGTGCGATTTATTGGGGTTGATTGTCCAGGAATAAGACAACATGAAGAACATGAACAAGCGGATCGACTGTGTGAAAGAAATGGTATTTATGTAATTGAGAACTTACAAAATGTAGGGACAATTAGTTCGTCGCCATGTGTTGTATACACTATGTGGTTGGATGATGAGATAATGACTGGATTAAAATGCAGAGTCATTGTGGAGCAAGTTTAAAATAGGAAACAAAATGCAAATTACGGTTTGCATTTTTTAAAAAGAGAACTAGATTATTTCTAGTGATCATTAGAAGGGGAAATACATGAATAAATATGCTTTTTATCATTTTGAATTTGGTATTTTAAAAATTGAATATACAGGTGTTATGCTTACTTTTTTAAAAAAAGTAGAAACGATTGATGAGAAAAATGAATGTTCAGAGTTTTCTGATCTGGTGTTTTCACAAGTACAAGAGTACCTTGAAGGAAAAAGAATTGCGTTTGATTTTTCATATACACTTATTGGTACAGAGTTTCAAAGAAACGTGTGGAATGCCCTTTGTGATATTCCTTATGGGGAAACACGTAGCTATAAGGATATTGCAGTAGCTATTGGTAACCCAAAGGCAAGTAGAGCAGTAGGGAGGGCGAATAATAAAAACCCTATTACCATTATTGTGCCTTGTCATAGGGTGATTGGAACAAGTGGTAAATTAGTTGGATATGCAGGTGGTCTAGAAATGAAAAAGGCTCTTATTGAGGTGGAACGAGGGTAAAGTGATACGCAAATTCACTAATAAATCCAAAGGTTTCAGTGATTAGAAAAAATAATAATCAATATGTTGTTAGTATACATGCACGAAATAAATATTGTATGTATATGTTTACAAGGGTGATAAAGGAGAAACTATAACATGAGCAAAATAATTATACTATTTGAAGTGACGCCAACCAAGGAAGGGATGACAAGGTATCTGGAGTTAGCTGAGCAGTTGAAACCAATGCTTACGCAATTTGAGGGATTTATATCTGCAGAACGCTTTCAAAGTTTAAAAACTAATGGGAAGTTACTTTCGATGAATATTTGGGAAAACAAAGAATCTTTAAAAAAATGGAGGACTGATGTAGCTCATTGAATGGGCCAAAAAGAAGGTAAAGATAAGTTGTTCGAAAGTTATAAAATTACTGTTGCGCAAACAATCAGAGAATACACAGATATAATACGAACAGAGGCGCCTTTAGATTCAAATGAAACACTGCTTTAAAACATACTGTAATGTACACCTTCATATATTTACATAGTGTGGGTTTTGTGTTTATTTGAAAAAAAGTGTATAAAGCTGGATAAATATACAAATAAAAGTTCGGTTTGTGGGTACCCTAATATAAACGGAGGTATAGATGAGTTATTTTAAAAATAGACACAATGTAGATGTATATACAGATATGATGACTGGATTTGATAATCATTTTGTGATCACACAGGTGCAAAAGGTATTACCAGTGAATGCTAGTTTACTTGAATTAGGGATGGGTACTGGACTTGATTTAGTTTCACTTTCTACGTATTATCAAGTTGTGGGTAGTGATTATTCACCACATTTCATTGATGATTTTAAGCGAACTAGTGACTTAGAGGTTTATGAATTAGATGCGATTACATTAGGTATAAATCGAAAGTTTGATTGCATCTATTCGAACAAGGTATTACAACATTTACCAATACAAGAGATGCGTACCTCGTTAATAAATCAGTGTCTGCATTTGAATGAAAACGGAATCATATTTATGACTCTATGGCATGGTTCACATCGAGAAGAATTTGAGTTTGATGGACAACTTAGATTTATATATTATGATAGGGATAGTATGGAGCGTTTAGTTCCTGAAGGATGGATA
>CAMQRS010000035.1 GCA_947036815.1 uncultured Erysipelotrichaceae bacterium | reverse complement strand
ATTCAAAATAAAAAGATGTTGGTGATTTCTCACCAACACCAGAAATTGTAGAACCATTTATGCTTTTATTTGTAATGATTTTAGTCTATTATTCATTAATTTTATCAAGTCATTTTCTGTATCTGGCATCAAATGACTATAGGTGTTTAAGGTTTATTTAATATCTTTATGGGCAAGATGTTTTGCTACTAGCATTATATTTACATTATTATTAATTAAGTAAGAAGCACGACTGTGTCTTAAATCATAAGTTTTAATTTTAGGGATATTTGCATCCTTTGATTATTTCATCATTCTTCTTACGATTGATGAAACAGGAAAAAAATTACTACAAAAATAAAATTATATTTTGTTTTTGTCCTTGCGGTTATTATCAACATAAAACAAAAAGTTATATCTATTTTGATTTAAAAATATATTTATTCATCGTATATTTAGTTATTTTTTGACAAAAAGAGTTATTCACATATATATGTGAAAAAGATAATAGCTTTGATTTAATCAGAGAAAATGATTTTTTTTGAAAGTGTATAACGCACTATGCATTATTTAGTAACAAAATATATGAAACGTGTATTATAATTTTAAGTTTAATAGAATTTTTTCATCATAAATTAACTGGTATCCTTAACTCTTTAAATAGAATAGTATGTTATCATTGTCAGGAAGTAATGATGGAGGTGAAGATATCATAGCATGTTTCAGATAAGTTACTCATTTCATTAATAAGGTTAATGATATATATTTGGGAAAGCAACAATATTGAATCAATGAATTATACTAGGCATATATGTTTGCATTGAATTCTTGCTCATGATTATAGTTATAATTCAAATTCTAAATTTTAGAATTTGAAGTTAATAAATTCTTGAATTTAAGCAAAGAAGAATACATTGAAACAAGTAGTTAGTATAAATAAAAGTCATGAAAGTATTTTTAATCACAGTATTTTCTACTTGAAGTGATTAATAAACACATGTATAATGAAAACACAATTAAATAAATATAGTTATCATTAACGGGGAAACAGGTTGAAATCCTGTGCGGTCTCGCCACTGTAAGAACTCATGTTCAAGCCAGAATGCCGGATTTACTATAAACCATAATTTACGACGAATAAATTAGGTATTATATTTTTTAATATCATAGATCAACTTCGTTTTAGGTTGGTCTTTTTTTATTTAGTCATGGTTAGGGGAACATATGGAGCAAGAATTCAAGAAAACGAATGCATATGTTATATTTATATTTTTTGTTGGTGCCATAGGAATAACGATGTTTATAAGATCCGTAGATTATTTATTAGTATCATTAATATCTAGTATGTTACTACTGTTATCTAATAAACAAAAAAAGACTTCTACTGTCATGATGCAACTATCTATTGTGTTCCTTTGTTTCACATTTATATCTCCATTGTTTTCTGTACGAGATTGGAGTTCTATCCAGCGAATAAGCGAACAGGCATATAATAGTGAAACCTTATCTTTTGCTTTGGTTAATGCCTTATTATTAGTAAGTGTGATAAGTTGGTGTATCAACTATCAGTATTATATGACAAGTGATAAATTTATCCTTTTATTCGGTAAGATAGCACCTACGTTTACGCTGGTTATGAATATGATACTAAGGTTAACGCCTCATTACTTGAATAAGTATAAACAAATTTATATGGCTAGAAATAGTATTGGTTTGTATGAAGAAAAAGGTATAAAAGGTAAATTGATAAACATGTGTTCGCTTCTTGCATCATTGAGTGCAATTGGTTTTGAGGAAGCAATAATAAGTGCGGATAGTATGAAAAGCAGAGGATTTGGATTACAAAAAAGAACAAGTTATTTAAGTAATAAAATGAATAGAAAAGATATCATATTAGCTTTCGTTTTATGTATCTTACTATTCATTAGCATTATTTGTATTAATATGCAAAGTTTAATAACTCACGTATCAAGTGATAGTACCTATAATTTAATTGGCTTAATCGCATTTCTATGTTATGCGATGATTCCATTATTTATAAATAAAGGAGAAGAAATATTATGGAACATTTCAAAATCAAGGATTTAAGTTTTACATATCCACAATGTGAAAAAGTGGTGTTAAACAATATAAACCTAAGTGTAAATAAAGGTGATTATATATTAATATGTGGAAAAAGTGGTAGTGGTAAAACGACTTTATTGAAGCATCTAAAAACAACGTTAGCACCTTTTGGTAAAAAAACAGGTGAGGTATATTTTGAAGGAAAGATATTAGAGGAAGTTGACTTATATAATCAAAGTAGTCAAATTGGATATGTAATGCAAAACCCAGACAATCAAATTGTGACAGATAAAGTTTGGCATGAATTAGCCTTTGGACTTGAAAATCTAGGCTTGGAGCAAAGTAAGATAAGAGCAAGAGTTGCTGAAATTGCAAGTTACTTTGGAATTCAAGAATTGTTTCATCGAAATATTCAAGAATTATCGGGGGGACAAAAACAATTGTTGAATTTAGCATCTATTATGGCTATGCAACCAAGTGTACTTATATTAGATGAACCTACTTCTCAATTAGATCCAATTGCTGCGGTTGATTTCTTAAATACCATTAAGAAAATAAATCTTGAATTAGGAACAACAATAATTATTAGTGAACACCGACTAGAAGATATCTACCATGTAAGTGATATGGTTGTAGTCTTAGAGGGTGGAGCCATTATTGAACACGCTTCGCCCAAAGAAGTTGCCGTAAATTTATGTGTAAAACAAAATGCGATGTATTATGCTTTGCCTTCTCCAATTCAAATTGCTTATGCAGTAGGAGAAAGTAAAGAGCTACCTTTAACTGTGAGAGAAGGTCGTAACTGGCTAAGTGATAAGGTACAAAATAATTCATTACAATTTACTAAAATCGAACAAAATAATAGTGGATCCGTAAATAATACTGTGGTTTTACAAATTAAAGAAGCTTGGTTTAGATATGATAAAAATGCAAAAGACATCTTAAAAGGATTAAGTATGGAAGTATTAGAAGGAGAATTATATGCAATTGTAGGAGGAAACGGAGTTGGTAAATCTACGTTATTACAAGCGCTATGTAAGATAAATCCAATTTATAGAGGTTCTATAAAAATACAGGGAAAAGAAATTCGTAAGTATAAGGGGAACACGCTATTTCAATCAAATTTAGCAATGCTACCACAAAATCCTTTAAGTTTATTTGTGAAAAAAACAGTAAAAGAAGAGTTGATAGAAGTGATAAAGAATAAGAATGACTTAATGCAAATGCAAGAAATTGCCTCACTTTGTGAAGTAGATAATTTGTTTAACTCACATCCATATGACTTGTCTGGTGGAGAAGCACAAAGAGTTGCGTTAGCTAAAGTCTTATTAACAAATCCTAAAATATTACTACTAGACGAACCAACGAAAGGGATAGATAGTTTCTTTAAAATTAAATTCGCAAGTATTTTAAATAAATTAAAAGATCAAGGAGTTACAATTATCATGGTTACCCACGATATAGAATTTTGTGCTAGACACGCAGATAGAGTATCGATGTTCTTTGATGGAGATATTATAACGACTGCTCGTACTAATGATTTCTTTGCTTCTAATAGCTTTTACACGAGTAGTGCCAACCGTATGAGTAGACATGTATTTGAGAATGCAATTAAAAATGAGGAGGTAATTGAATTATGCAAAAGAAATCAAATGTAGTAAGCGTGATATGTTTTCAATTGCTTACCCTTATTTTATTAATAGTTTGCCAGTCGCTATCATTAAATTTCTATGTTACAAGTACGCTGTTGATTTTATACGCCATAGGTTCGTTCTTTATATCATTCGAAAGAAGGAAATTAGAAGCCAGAGAAATAGTGGTATTAGCCGTTCTTTGTGCTATTGCAACAGCAGGAAGAGTCATCTTTCAAGTAATTCCATTCGTCTCTTTTTTAGTTGGATTTGTAATTATAACTGGTGTTAGTTTTGGTCCACATGCTGGTTTCTTCTGTGGTGCAATGAGTGCACTATTAAGTAATTTCAGTTGTGGACAAGGACCTTGGACACCATGGCAAATGTTTGCATTTGGACTAGCAGGTTATATAGCAGGTGCAATGTATTTTAAAAAGAAAGATAAACCGAATAAAAAAGTACTAACAATGGTATCATTTATCATCGTTTTTATGATAGTCGGACCTATCTTAGATGTAAGTGCAATGTTTGTCATAGATGCTGAAATGATATTTGACCTATCAGAGTATAAGTTGTTATTAGCATCAGGTCTCATTGCGAATTTAATTCACGCTTTATCAGTATCATTTTGTATTTATTTCTTAGCAGATCCAATGTTTGAAAAATTAGATCGTATTCGACTGAAATATGGAATGGTTGATACTCATGAAATTTGATCAGTACCATCCACTAATTAATTTATTGTATTTTATTTTTATATTTTATATGGGCATTCACTTTGAACACCCAATATATGTAGCAGTTACCTTTCTGTCTAGCTTTGTATATAATATCGGATTACGAGGAAAAAAAGGCTTGTATATTAATATAGGGATTATGATCTTACTAAGTATCTATTATATATATTTTGTAAGTTTCCATCATTTCGGTATCACTCCAATTGCTCAAACAATTGTAGATAATAGTTTTACCTTAGAATCAATTGTATATGGAGGAATAAAGTATTTAATACTTTGTGCAAGTTGCATGTGGTTCTCTTGTTTCTTATATGTATTTAGTAGTGACAAGGTAATGTATATATTTGGTAAAGTAATCCCTAAGTTATCTTTATTTATTACTATCTTTTTAAGGATGTTTACCAAATTAAAAGCAACTAGTAAAAAGGTATTGCAAGCTCAAGAAGGCATAGGTAAAGGAATTAAACATGGCAATATATACACACGTTTAATACACTTCAAAAGAATGGTTTCAATTGTGCTTGTTTGGTTTTTTGACGATTGTATACAATCATCAAAAAGTATGTGTTCTCGAGGTTACACATTAAAAAATAGAACTCAATTTAGTATTTATCGATTTGATAATAGAGATAGAATTTTTGTTGTCTATGTTACTAGTTTAATTACAGTGCAATGTATTGCATTATTATTAGATCAAGTAAGTATTTCATATAATCCTATAATTATATGGAATAAAATAACAATAGTAAGTTATCTGTTTTACTTTGGATATCTTTTGTTTACGTTATTACCCTTGTTATTACAATGGAAAAACAACATCAAATTTAGTCGATTAAAATTTAAAAAAATGTATATATAGAGAGGAATACCACGAATTATTTTGTGGTTTTAAAAATTATGAAAAAAATTATAAAATTGTGTTTTGTAGCTTTGATTATGACTACAATATTACCAGTACCGCATTTATTAAATATAGTAGAAGCAAAAGAGGAAATAGAAGTAGTAGAAGATTGGCAAAATGATGTTATGCTAAACAGCAATTTTGAACAATTAAAAGTAGGAGAAACATATACCATATTCTCTCGTCGTATCAATGAGTTAGTAGAAAGTTTAATTGATAATGATAATTTGGTAGTACCAAACTTTAACTATGAAGTTATAGAGGGGGATAGTGTTACAGTAAAAAAAGTAGCGGGCGATCCAGACCAAAAAGCGGTAGTAAGCGCTGTAAATGAAGGAGTTAGTGTTATTAAGGTTACTTATGATGCTGTCACACCTTCATGGTCATATACAGCGTATGGAGCCTCATCAAGTGTGAATAGTGCTTATTTAGTGATAGAAGTGAATAATAATCCAGCAGATGTAGCGATCTCATCACAAGAGTTAGATGAAATAACTACGTTTGATACTCTATATTACACGGATGCAGCAACCACAAACTATGCATTTCAGTTGCAAGCAGAAGGTGCAGAAAAAATAGAAGTTACCTGTAATGGAACGATTGTTGAACCAACGAATGGAACGTATTTAGCAACCTTGGAAAATAGATCTAATATAATCGGAGTGACAGCTAGTAAAGAGGAAAAAACGATTACTAAGTATTATGTAGTAGATGCACGATATATTGAGATAAACATAGAAAATGCATCCAGACCTGGAGCATTGATTCAAACCGGAGATCAAATTTGTGTAAGTTTTCATGGAATTAATTTAGCGATTCCTAAAATAGCTGGTGTATATAATCCAATGTATACGGATAAACACTGGGTATCCAATATCGCTAGTTCAGTAGTGTATGAGAGCGGAGGAAAAGAGATATTTGGAAGGTGTGAACAGTGGGATTTAGCAACAAATAATGACTTTCTAGTGACCTATGATGATGCGGGAACATATGAGTTCACAAAAGGGGTTATTGAAATGAATTGGTGGGGTGAAGAAGCGGGATTCCACTTGAATAAATTTGATAATTTGTATAACTTTTCAGGGGCGAAAGATAACCGAAATGATAGATTTTCTCAATTACCTGACTTCAGCATTGAAGTAAAAGAGCGAGTAGGCGTAGATATTGATGAATTATTTTTGAATCACTCAAAATTAACTTTAGAAGAAAAAACTTCAGTTCAATTAGAGGCAAAGTATCAACCAATAGAAGCGACTAATATAGACATAGTATGGAGTAGTTCAGATACTACAATCGCAACAGTAGATGCAAATGGAAAGGTCTATGGAGTAAGCCCAGGGTCTACTGTTATTACAGCATCTACCAATTATGGGTATGAAAATATAAGTGCTAGTTGTAGCGTCCAAGTAGATGATGAATATCCAGCAACGCTTGCTGAGAAAGAAATGCTGAAAAATAAAATAGCAGAAGCAGAAGCAGTGCAAAAATCATCGTACGAATCAACATATGAAGGATGGGATCTATTTCAATTAGTCATTGAAGAAGCAACTGATTTATATGAAAATAGCACATCTTTATATCTTGAAGTTTATGAAATGACTCAAACATTAAAGGATGCAATTAGAGAATATAACAGAAGAATAGAATATGCTTATGTAGTCACACAAGAGGAAGTAGGAGATGTGGTTAAAATCACGATTTCTTTACCCAATATACAAGTACCTAATTCATCTGGATTTGATTGGGTGTGGCACTTGAAGACTGATCTACCTGAAAAAGAGAATATGGAAATAACTAGTACAGCTCAAGATTTAAATGTAGTTACTTTTGAAATACCCAAAGAGGAGCCAACTATATTTACTATAGAAAATATGTATCTATCATATAAATATGATACGTACATTCCTAGACCGCCTTTTACAACAACGATAAACGAAATAGCATTTGAAGGAATGATACTACCTATTATTGTTGAAGTAGGAGAGGTTGTACATATTAGTGAGTTTTCATTAAATCAAGAAGAAGTAAACTTAACAGATAAGGAGTCAACAAAATTAACATATAATATTGGACCAAGCAATAGCACAAATAAAACGGTAGAATTCCATTCGAGTGATGAAAGCATCGCAGTGGTGGATGCAACAGGAAATGTGCAAGGTGTAGGAGATGGTGTTGTTACAATTAGCGCAACAACAAAGTATGGAGGATTAAAAGATACATGTATCGTGAAAGTAGTGAACATGGATGTTAGAATACAAAATATTATAATTGGAATTACTGCATTAGAAGAAATTAACTTAGATGATGAGCGACAAATAGAAGAACTAAATACACTATATGATAGTCTATCAGAGGAAAATAAAAAGAATGTAACAAACTTTAATGAACTAGAAAAAGCAAACCAAATTATCGTAAATATTAAAACTGTAATTCAAAAAATTGATGACTTAACTATCGTTTCTGTACATACAGTAGAAGCAATTGACGATGTGTGCATTTCCTATAATTCATTAACAGAGGCACAACAAAAATCCGTTCATAATGTTAGTAAATTGAAGAAATTACAAGAAGAATTAGAGAGTAATAGAAGACATATAGAAGATGCGGCATTAGTAATAAAAAATATTTCTGCGATAGGAATTGTCACATTAGATAGTGAATTCAAATTAAACAGAGCACAATTTTCTTATGATCTATTAAGTGATACTGGTAAATCTTATGTTAATAATTATGATGAATTAGTAGAATCCAGTCTTATTTTCACTAGATTATATGATGAAAATCGTGCATATTTTGTGGAAGACAAAATTAATTTAATAGGAACAGTCACGATAGATAAAGAAAAACTTATCGAGAATGCACAATTTGCTTATTCGGTTTTAAGTGATATACAAAAATCATATGTAAGTAATTATAATATATTGCTTAATGCAATTCATGACTTAGAATTATTGAAGTCAGGGATAAAAGATGACCTAACGAGTGATTCTAATAATGTAGGTGCAGGTGAACCACAAGAAACAGCAGATGAAATAAAACATAAATTTACTACTGAATCATTAGCTAATCAAAGTTTAGATGAGTTAATAGAAACGTTAATATATATTGAATCTCTCGATGCGAAAAGTTTAGAAAGTTTAAGTAAAGAAGTAAATATTAAAGAACTTCAAGAATTGGTCGCGTCTGAAATTCAGCATAATAAAGATGTTGGACTATCACTACTGAATCTAGATTGGTATGTAAAATTAAATGCGAAAGTGACGCAATTGAGTTTAGAAGAAGAGTCGTTAATTAAAGACTTTGTTGAAGTATACGGGAAACCACAATTAACTTTAGACTTAAACTTAGAAAATGTAATGACAAATGAAGTGTATGAGCATGATTCTCCTGTCCGCTTTGAGTTATCTCTAGCTCAAGTAGAGGCGTTAGAGGGCTATACAAATATTGTTGCTATTCATTTTGGAGAAAATGGAATCGAATATATTAAGTGTGAGTTGAAAGACGGATATGTATTATTTGATGCTGTTGATTTCTCTACATACTCATTCATCGGAATAAATGATGATTGGTATGAATTTACGAACACTATGCTATTGGATGATGCGAGTGAAAATTATAAAAATTTATATATCTATGGAATAGGAATTATATGCATTGCAACTATAATCTTATTAGGATTAAGGTTAAAGGTAAATAAAAATGAAAAAAAATAATTTAGCGAATGCGCTAATGGTGTTAGCTATTCTTGCGATATTTGCGTTCGGTTTATATTTTGTAGCAGATATTAAAGGTTGGAATACATCTTCATCCGATGATAACTATATGATGGATGTAGTTGCTCAAAAGGGTATTGCGAATGTAGAGAGAAATGCAGTTTCATTTCGATTAGAAGAAGGAATGAAGCTAGAGCATGGTGACATAGTGCAAACTCAAGAAGGAAGTCAATTAACTATTGGTTTTCAAGATGTAGCAATAGTGAGTTTAGCATCTGCTGAGTTTAAGTTGAGCAAAGAAGAAGGCGTGACTAAGATTGAAATTATACAAGGACATGTATTAATGTCTATCGATGATACGCCATTTCAGTTCGAAACGAAAGATCATACCTTTGATGTATCAAATTCAATTGTTAGTGTTCAAATACAAGATGGATCTTCTTCGATTTCTTTGTTTAAAGGGAAAATAGAGAATGAAGACGTAGATTTAAATACTTCGGATAGTTTAATTGTTACTCAAGAATCAACAGATATACAACAGATAGATACATCATATTATTCCGATGATTTTTTGAATTTGTTAAAAAAATATGACGACTTATGTATCTCTATACAAGATATTGATGAGGAGTTACAGAATAGACAAGAATTAATAGAAAATATATTAATCAACAAAAATGAGGATACGGAATATATTGAATCTAGTGATACATCAGACAATGAATCTAGTGCAGATGCTATACCTAACGACACGAAGAAATTTGTGTATATTGAAATCGAAGCAAAAACTATTTTAAATAATAGAGATAAACTAGAGGTAGGAAAAGATATATATGTACCAGATGATGGCATCATAGTTCCTTTGGTAAAAGTGGAAATTGAAGAAAAAGACACTGTTATGGATATATTAAAAAAAGTATGTGAAGTAAGTGGAATACCGTTAGAGTTTTCTTATTTCCCAATCTATGAAAGTCATTATATAGAATCAATTAATAACCTATATGAATTTGACTGTGGCCAAGGATCAGGATGGACATATAGAGTAGACGGATGGAAACCTAATTATGGAGTATCTCAATATAAGTTACACGGAGATGAAGTAATAACATTTAGTTATACTTGCGACTATGGAAATGATATACAATAGTTTAGTGTTACAACACATTACTATTTGTTAAACTTATGCTAATTGTATTCATATGTGTTATGTATTGCAGTTAGGAATCTTAAGAAACACAAATAAGCAACAAATTATATAATTAAAACTTATCAATGTTCATAGAGAGTGGTTTAACTAGTTTTGAATTAGTTGAATTCATTATAATTATAATATTTATTATTACAGCGAAAGTATATGAACTTCGCAAGAAAAAGATTGCGATTGATTCAACTGAAAATTCAATAATACAATAAAAGACATGATTCCATAATAAATTGGAGTTATGTCTTTTCGTTTGTTTTAAAATGACGTTATTGTATTTATTCTTTTTCATTTTGTTTCTTGTTTTTTTTGTGGATGTTAGCAAGTCATTTCATTAATGCACTTACTTACGTTATTGATGGATATAACTGCATATTTTTTGATTGTTACACTAAAATTCATAAGAGAAGTTAACTGTTGAGATATAATATGTATAGTTAATTAAATAAAGCCATAAACTCAAGATTAAGTTTATGGCCTCACAATACTATTTTAAATTTGCGATAGGAAGCATTGCAGCTCCTACGATTCCAGGTTCTTCTAGTTCAGCTGTTTTAAACTGTACACCTTTCATACCTGGGTGAACTAAAGTCATGAAGTGTTCAATCATTTGATTTAAGAATGAGTCTTTTTCTTTTTCAGTAACTCCTCCGCCAATAACAAATACAGCAGGATCAACAACATGAGCAATCATAGAGAACATCACAGCTAAATCATACTGCATCTCTTTAATTATTTGAATTGCTTCTGGATTGTTTTCTCTTGCTTTATCAAAGACATGTCCTGCATGTTTTACTTCATCTCCAAAGTGAGCGACACCTTTTCTAACAAGTGCAGTTCCACTTGCTTCATTTTCGATAGCTCCTGTGTTCATATGATTTAATGTTTCACGGTTACGATCAATAATTAAATTTCCAATTTCACCAGCATGTCCGTATTTTCCAGCAACTACTTTTCCTTCGTTTACGAATGCTCCCCCAATTCCTGTAGAAATAGTCACATAGTAAGTAGAATCGAATCCTTTACCAGCACCTTGTGTAGCTTCCCCTAAACCAGCTACATTCGCATCATTATCAATAAATGTAGGAACATTAAATTCTTCTTCAATTTCTTGAGCAATTGGATAATTAGTAAAACCAGGTAAGTTACTAGATAATAATAAGCATCTGTTTTTAGTATCCACTGGTCCTGGTACTCCCAGTCCAATTCCTTTTATACTTTCATACCCTTTGATTTCACGAATCATGCTTTTAATTTTAGACATTACATGGGCTGTACCATGTTCAATTTCAGTAGCTTGTTTCACTACTTGTAATACGTTACCGTCTTCATTTACTAAGGCTACACGAACGTTTGTTCCCCCTAAATCTATTCCTATATAATTCATAGTTAATCCTCCTGTTATGTACTTAAAATTATACAAGGTTTAAAATCGCAAAACAATATAAATTAGTTGAGATAGTGAATTAATATGAATAATTATATATAAATAAATACCGAATTATTCAGTAACTTAATAAATAGGAAAGAAATGAAGTGCATATACAATAAATAAGTTGTGGATCATATCATTTGAAAGTCCAATAATTTACCAATTCTTGTATTGCATACCTACGCTATTGGAAACTTGTATAGAAGAACTGTATATAAAAAAAGTATCACTGGCTTGTGATACTTCGTAGTTCTATTTATTCCAATCGTTTATAAATGCTTGTGCACCCTTTTGTGTTAGTGGGTGATATAGTGATGTCTGATATAAGTCATAAGGAATAGCGGCATAATCAATACCAATCTCAATGATGGTTTGTAGTTGGTATAAATTTTTAATTGAAGCAGCTACTATTTTTGTATTTGATAATTGCATGTCCTTTAACTGTTGAAGGTTTTTAATGAATGTAAGACCATCTGTTCCCATTTCGTCATTTCTACCGATGAATGCAAAAATATAATCAACTCCTGCATTCAATGCTGCACATGCTTGTCCAGTAGTGAAAATTAAAGTCAATGCTGTTTTAATTCCACGTTTTGATAAGATGTTACATAATTCTAAAGTAAGTTTAGAAAAGTTCATTTTAATTACGATGTCTTTATCGATTGCTTGGATTGCTTCTACTTCGCTTAATAATACTTCAAGAGTGTCTCCCATTACTTCAGCACTTAAGAAATCCAATCCTGTGTTTGCATATTTAGGAAGAAATTCCATCATTGTAGTAGCATTATTTTTGTACATACTTGGGTTTGCAGTTACCCCGTTAATCCCTAATTTTAATACTTCATCAATATGTGAAGTATTTGCTGTGTCTATCATATATTTCATTGTTTGTACGAACGCATGTATTGCGTCTTACTCCTTTGCACATACATTATAAAACAACTATACTTTCTGTACATGACATAAGCGTTACTTATGTTACCACAAAGATAACGACCTATTTTACATTGTCAATTTGTTACCATATTAATAGGGCGAAAGAGTCACTATCTAAAAGTAGTATTAAGTCTTTATATTGTTTATACTAAACTCATAAATTAGGAGGAATTATATGTTTAATTATTATCAACCAACAAGATTATATTATGGTGTAGGAAGACTGAATGAATTGCCACAAATTGCGAAAAGATATGGAAGCAAGTGCTTTATGGTGAGTACGCCAGATGCTCCACTAGTTCCTTTATACGATAGAATTAAAGGCTTACTAGAAAGTATAGGAATTGAAGTTGTTCATTTTGATAAAGTACAACCAAACCCTACTTCAGAAATGATAGAAGAAGGATTTGAATTATTAAAAAACAATCCTTGTGACTTTGTATTAGCAGTCGGTGGAGGAAGTTCTATTGATAGTGCAAAAGCGTTAGCTTTTACAAATAAACAAGAAAGTATTAATTGGGATGAATTATTTGCTTATGATTCTCCTTATGAAAACTATCTAAGTTATAGTGAATATGTATTGCCTATTATCTCTATTCCTACAACTTCAGGAACAGGTTCACAAGTAACTCAAGCAGCAGTAGTAAGTAAAGGGAAAGAAAAAATAACATTCTATCACCCTAGTTTATTCTCAAGTGCTTGTATTTTAGATAGTGAACTTACATTAACACTACCAAATTCAATTAGTGCAGCTACAGGATTCGATGCATTTACTCATGCTTTTGAAAGCTATATTAGTTCTCGTGCTTCTTTGTATAGTGAACAAGATTCACTACAATCAATGAAGTTAATTATTGATAATTTAGGAAATGTCTTAAAAGATCCAAAAAATATCGAATATAGAGAAAAATTAACGATGGCGGATACATTATCAGGAAGAGCGTTAGCGAATTCTGGAGCAAATGCACCTCATCCATTGTCAGAATTAATCGGTGGGATTTGTCCAATGGCACATGGAGCAGCGTTAGCTGTTGTATTTCCTGCGTTCGTAAAACATGCATATGAAGAAAATAAAGTGAAGATGGATATTGTATCTAAACTATTTAATAATGACAAAGACTTCTATACAAATATTGTTGAATTCTTAACTGAAATTGGACTATATAAAACATTAGTAGATATGAATGTAAGTAAAACTGATTTTAATGATATGTTAGCACATCCAATGTTAGACCATTTACCTTTTGGAAACAGAGCGTTTTTAGAAGCAATTATGAAAGATTCATATGGAAACTAAATTCAAAGCAATATGTTTGGATTTAGATGGTACATTATTAAAAGAAAAAGCAGTTATTAGCGATGCAAATAAAGAAGTATTACTAGATGCAATAGCTCAAGGAATACATGTATTTATCGTGTCTGGTAGACCGTATTGTTTTGCCAAATATTGCGCAAACTTAATCTCAGATAAAGTGAAGGTAATTGCTTCTAATGGTGGAGTTTATGAACAAGGAGAAGCAATTATTGAGCATAAGATAGATACTAATGAATTAAAAAAGGTAGCAGACTTTCTTAAAGAAGGAAAAGTGCATTCATTTTTTAAAGGAAAAGAATACATTTATACTCATGATGCCTATGATAGTCGTTTTGTGTATGATCATATGCAAGAGTTAGAATTGTTTCCTTATACAAAATCATTCAATGAATTAGGGTGGGACTTATTAGTTGAACAGATGCAAGGTATTGTGAAGATATTAGTGTTTGATTTTGATAAAGAAAATTTAAAAAATGTAAAAGATAAAATTGAAAGTGAATGTAATGTATCGGTATCTAGTTATAATGATATCAGTTTTGATGTTAATGCGTTACAAGTAAACAAAGGAAACGCGATTGTATCAGTACTAAAATATTATCGAATTGAATACAAGGATGTTATTTGCTTCGGGGATGCAAATAATGATTTACCTATGTTTGAAGTGTGTGGGCATAAAGTTGCTATGGCAAATGCGACACAAGAAGTGTTAGATAAAGCAGATGAAATCACGCTTTCTAACAAAGAAGATGGAGTAGCACACACGCTAAGAAACTATATAATTTAGATTGAATCAACAATGTTGTTTTTGGCATGAAACAACTTAATATACATGCATCATATATCGTGTATATATAGCAACTTCTCATAGAGGGTTGCTTTTTTTATAGCATTACATGTAAAATATGTTTAATGTAAAAAAATTGCCACATCGTTGTGTAATCAACGGGGTATTGAAAGCGGTTGCTTTAGAGGCTACCAATTGTTAGTATACTTAGTATAAAGCGTGTAACAAAAATCGTATTAAAACAAGACGAAGGATACCCTTTATATCAAGGAGAATGGAATACATATCATAATAAAATAAATAAAAAATAGAGCGCTCTATTTCTTATTGATTTCATTATGACGCTTACTGTCACTAGTAAGCTATCATATAAGGGAGGATAAATTATATGAAAGATAAACTGCAGGTATTCGCCGGATCGATGATGACACCAATTATTGTAATGGTTGTTGCCGGATTCTTTATCGGAATTGGGTCAGCATTTTATAATATTGATAACGCTCAAGCGTTAGGATTAGGTGGAATTATTGTTGAAGGAAACATAGTTCACAATTTCTTTAAATTAATTAATGACTTAGGATTCATGGTAATGAGATTCTTACCATTATTCTTTACAGTAGCTATTACTTTTTCACTGGCAAAACGTGAAAAAGGATGGGCAGCATTTGGAGCATTAGTGTTCTATATTGCATTCAACCAAGTGATTTCATCAATGTTCCAAATTAATGAAATCAACACAATGAATACAACGGTAGAAGCATTTATGGAATCAGGTTTAAGTGCTGATGATGCAGCTATGAAAAGCGCATTATATACTACATTCTTAGGAATATTTACGTATGATAGTTCAATCTTTGGGGCTTACATTGCTGCTGGTTTAGCAAGCTGTATCCACAATAGATTCTACCAAAAAACATTAAGACCATCATTATCATTCTTTGCAGGTCCTAGATTTGCAATTATTATGATGTTCATCTTTGCAATTCCAACAGGAATTATAATGTTTTATTTCTGGCCAATCTTATTTGCAGGAATTTCAACTACTGCCGGAGCTTTAACTAGTTCAGGATTATTTGGAACATTTGCAATTGGATTCTTAGATAAAGCATTATTACCATTCGGATTACATCACTTAATTCCCGTTCAATACACAAGTATGGGTGGAAGTTTAGAAGTTGGTGGAGTTATGTACTATGGTGCAACAAACATTATGTATGCACAATTAGGAGATCCAGATTCAACAAGTTTCATTACTAGAAACTTCGAATCAGGAAGAATTTTAGTTCACTTTGCTGCATTACCAGCGATTACGTTGGCAATGTACCAAACAGCATTACCAAATCAAAGAAAAAAAGCAGCTTCAATTTTAATTCCAGCTGTAATAACAGCATTCGCAATTGGGATTACAGAACCAATTGAATATACATTCTTATTCGTAGCACCAGCATTATTCTTCTTAATATATGCACCGCTTACAGCATTCGGATATGTATTATGTGAATTCTTTGAAGTATCAATTATCGGGGGAAGTTTTAGAAATATGTTCCCTAATTTATTACAACCAGACAAAGTGGATGCATGGGCATTATTATTCTTAATTCCAATCTTCTTTGTGGCATTCTACTTAATTTTCAAATGGGCAATCGTGAAATACGATGTTAAAACTCCAGGTAGAGATGGAAAAGAAGAATTTGAATTATACAGTAAAAAAGATTACAAAGATAAAATGGCAGCAGAAAATACAAACAGTTCAGAAATGGTTGATATTGAAGTTAGCGATAACCTACCTCAAAGAATCTTAGAAGCTTTAGGTGGAGAAGAAAACTTAGTAAATATTACAAACTGTGCGACTCGTTTACGTGTTGAATTAAAAGACGTAGATAAAGCAGCAACAGACGAGCAATGGGTGAAAGAATTAGATGCGATTGGAATCGTAAGAAGAAAACAATCGTTACAAATTATTTATGGAACTCAAGTATTAGGAATCACTACAGATATTAAGGGATTAATAAACTGGGAATAAAAAACTCTCTTCGGAGAGTTTTTTAGAAAGGAAATGTATGACAATAAAAATTATCGATATAAAGTTAAGTGAGATTAAAGATTTACAGTGTGCAAAATACATAGAAGCAGCATATGAATTATTAACGCATAGAATAGCTTATTTAGATGTAGTAAACGAAGCATATTTTAAAGAAAACGACTTCTTGTATTTGCAACAAGAAAATGAAAGCTTTTATCATGAAATTAACCATGAATATGCCATATGTTATGCAAACCCAAGATATACAAAACAAATACTAGATGCCTCTATTTCTGATGTAGCGAGTATTTTATACTATGAAATTACGATGCTAGCTGAAGCTGTATTCCAACATAATGTAGTACAAATAGATTACGTATGCAACAAATTCAACGCGTTTGTTAATGCTGTTCAAGTTGGTGAAGACGTAATACTAGCTTGTATGAAATTAATGGATAACGAATTAGTATCGTTAGAAAAAGAAACGCTACGAATACAATATACTTCAAATAACTTTGCTACTAAGTTGCAAAATAATGTTGATCTTAATGACATCAGATACTTATTTAGATATGGTATCTATATTTCAGAAAGTGAAATAAAAAATGCGGAATTAATGAAAGATGCAGACAATACATTTGTTTACTCACTTGCTAAACAAATGGTTGATTGTTACTTAAAAGGATTTTATTTAGACAATAAAGTAGTGACACAAAGAAGTGTATCAAGAGTTATTCAAATTGTAGGATTAGAAAAAGTAGCTCATCAAAT
>CAMQRS010000034.1 GCA_947036815.1 uncultured Erysipelotrichaceae bacterium | reverse complement strand
TTTAGAACACGTATATTAATCATTTGTAAGTCCTCTTTGAACATACAAATGACATAATAAAAAGGTATGAAAATATTTCTATTTTCATACCTAGATTACATCCTATTTAGTAATAGATTTTATTCCACCAACACTAGAATTTAAAGAACCATATTTTTATGCTAAAGCTTCAATCAAGTTAGCTTTTTTCATTGTTGAATAACCTGAAATGCTTTTTTCTTTAGCCATTTCACGTAATTCTGCAACTTTTAAAGTACTTAAATCCATTGTAGCAGCTTCAATAGTTGTTTCCATAGAAGCTGGACCAGCAACTAATGCAACTTTTGCAGCTTCACAAATTGTTGTGAATCCTGCAGCATCATGAATTGCCATTTCACTTAACATTTTACGGTTAATTGTAATGTTTGCATATTTCAATCCACAAGTTAATTTTGAATAACTTAATCCATTTAATCTAGCTCCTGCATTAATACGTGCAATCCATAATTTACGCATTTCACGTTTAACGTTTCTTCTATCTCTATATGAATATTTTAATGAATGCATTACCTGTTCATTAGCTGTACGGTAAATCGTGTGTTTTGACCCGAAATATCCTTTTGCTAATTTAATAATTTTTTTTCTTCTAGCGCGTGTTACTTTACTACCTTTTACTCTTGGCATGTTTTAATCCTCCTATTTCTCTAACTATTTAGCTAACATAAATTTAATACGTTTGTAATCTGAACTACTAACTAATCCTGATTTTGCTAAATGTCTTCTTTGTTTTTTAGTTTTTCCGTGAAATCTATGAGAAGTATAAGCATGACCTCTTTTTAATTTCCCTGAACCTGTTTTCTTTACACGTTTTGCAAGCCCTTTGTGTGTTTTCATTTTTGGCATAATTTATTCCTCCTAATTACTACTTTTTCTTTGGTGCTAATACACAAGACATTGTATTTCCTTCTAATGATGCTCTTTTTTCTGTCATCGCAATATCGTTCATTTGCGTAACAAAATCATTCATCACTTTTCTACCAACATCAATTCTTGTTATTAGACGACCCCTAAAACGCATATCAACTTTCACTTTCATTCCAGCTTCTATCCATTTTCTAGCTTGTTTTAATTTTGTATCAAAATCACCTTTATCGATATTTGGTGGTAAGCGTAATCCTTTTAATTCAACGATGTGTTGGTTACGTTTCGCTTCTTTATCTTTTTTCTGTTGTTCAAAGCGGAACTTTCCATAATCCACAATTTTACAAACTGGGATTTGAGCTTTCGGTGCTACACATAGCAAATCTAACTCTTGCGCAAACGCACGTGATAATGCTTCATCACGAGTTTTCACTCCTAATTGATCACCATTCGCATCAATTACTAATACTTCTTTAAAACGTATCTTCTCATTCACTAAATCATCATTAATGTTGTTTGGAACTACTTTTCTGATAATAGCCACCTCCTGTATGAGCATAGAAAAAGTGAGTCAAACAAAAAGTTGGCCCACTGTGTTACGCTATTTCATCTTTATATTGATGTAGCATGATACCTTCGTCCTAGGACAGCAGGTGAGAAGTGGCACTTCTTCTTTCTACTTACTTTTCTTGCTTATTTATAATACTATTAAATGAGTAATAAGTCAAGATATTTTCTCATTTTAAATAAGGTACGAGATTTATTTTAAAATTGTCTTTGGATGAAATACACTTTCATCCTTCTCGTCTTGTACCACATACATATACCGTCCCTTTAAATATACATTCATAATATCAATCGACATTTCTAAATCCTCTTTTGTTATTGCATCTAATTTTATACCTGAACAAGAACAACCTCCAACTACATGGATACCTACATTTAATTCATTTTCTTTAAATAATGTTTTAATTTCATTTATCATTCCAAAATGGATAACACAACTAGTCATATCTTCACCTCTTTTCCTATATTATAGTATATTTTCTATTTTTTATCACCAATCACGCTTCTTTTTTATCTAGTTTCCGAAACTACGTTGCCTAATTATGGATATTATGTTAATATGTTTTAGTAAAGAGGTAATCAAACATGAAAAAATATTTAATTGTTACAGATAGTACTAGTGCATTATCTGTAGAAGAAGCAAAAAAATGGAACATAAAAATGGCTCCGTTAAACGTATTAATTGACGGAGTATCTTATGAAGACAATATAGAAATCAGTACGGAAGAACTTTATAATCATATCCGTAGCGGAAAAGTTCCTACTACTTCACAACCTAGTATAGGTTTACTTGAAGAAGAGTTAACTAAATGGAAAGCAGAATGCTACGATGCTATCATTGTACTGACCATTTCTTCTGGATTATCTGGATGCTATAATGGGTTTTTATCTGCTAAAAAAGAAATAGGGCTTGATAATATGTATATTTTCGATACAAGATCTTGTGGTGCGCCTATAAAAGATGTAGCAGTCAGAGCCCAAGAAATGGTATTAGAAGGAAGAGAACTACAAGAAATACTAGATATGATCAAATTAAAACTTTCAGATACTTTCTCATTCCTATATCCTAAAGATTTTGTACAATTAAAAAAAGGTGGTAGAATCACTCCCGCTGTTGCAAACGTTGCAAACTTATTAAAAATAAAACCTTTATTATATTTAGGCAACAAGGGATTAATCGTAGACAAATATGCACTGGCACGTACAAACAAAAAAATAATGAGTTTGATGATCGCCGAATTTAATAAACAAGGAATTTCTTCTGAAAAACATAAAATATATATTTTAGAAGCTGACTGCAAAGATACTGCATTAGCGTGTGAGGCATTAATGAAAGAAAACTTCAATAATATCGAATGTGAAATAATCGCTTGTCCTGCTGTATTAACATGTCAGGGTGGATTAGGTTGTTTAGCAGTTCAAACCACTTTAAAAGTGTAGAATGAGACAAACACTGAATGAATGGGCCAACGAACTAGGTAAGGTAACACTGACTCCTTGGGAAGAGCTGCCTAATTTTGAATTATATAGTGAGCAAACCATACAGTACATTAGAGAACTATTATGGTTTATCGATAGTGATGAAGAACCAATCATTACAAAAGCAATGATAAATAACTATGTAAAAAACAACATTATACCTAAACCTGTTAAAAAGAAATATACAAGAGTACATCTAGCGTATTTAATCGCTATTTCTATGTTAAAACAAGTATTGAGCATCCCTCAAGTCAAAGCAGGGCTTGAATATCAAAGTAGCATTTCTGGTACACGAGGTGCATATAACTTATTTTGTGAAGAAACGAATTTAGCGTTAGCGAATTTAATCGTACAAATCAAAGAAGAGGATATACAACTAAACATAACGGACTATTCTCAAGGAAGAAAAGCCATGCGTTTTGCATCAAATGCATTTGCATATAAATTAATTGCAACCAAAATGGTTGAATTGAAATTATTCATAGACAGCGAAGAAGAAAAAAAATCTTGATTACCTCCATGGTAGACAAGATTTTTTATTACTTTCTATAAATTTAAGTTCCACCTCTATTGAATCAACACTTATGTGCATCACTGCATATGAAATATCTTTTCCATCTCTACTCATTTGAAGCGACCCCGGATTAATCACTTGAATCCCATCAATTATTGACACCTCACTAATATGAGTATGTCCATAACAAATGATATCACAATTGTTTTCCTTCGCTGCTTGTATCATTTTTTGCTCTCTTTTTAAGTAAGAGAATTGATGACTGTGAAACATGATCAATCGATGACCTTCTATCTCTAACACTATTTCCATCGGAAACTCAAAATATTCATTATTTCCAGAAACTGTAATGATTTGAGGATATTCATCTGGAGAGACACAAATATCTCCACAGTGTAAGAACATGTCTGCATCTTTCTCTTTTTCCAACACATAGTCAATTCTCGAATTGTATAAATGAGAGTCACTCATTACTATTATTTTTTTCATAGACTCCCCTACTCAACCATTGATTCTAAAGCAGTTAAATTATCATACAACATGGTTAAGTAATCTTTACTTTCTTGACTAAAATCAGATTTAATTGACGTTGCATTATACATAGAAACCTCAATCAGACCCAATTCTGCTACAAGTTCATCATATAATGTATACATATCCTGAGTTAAATTATCTTCATAAACGATATATTTGACATTATCATTTACTATTCTCTCTTTTATCATTTCTAATTGAGAATCTGACGGCAATGCCCCGTATTTAGAAATACATACTGGATACACATTAAACCCGTAAGATTCTTGCCATGTTCCAAAATTTGGACTCATCGAAACAAACGAAATGCTTTCGCCCGAACTCTTCAACTCTTGATACTTAGAATCTAATACTGATAAATCTATCTCTAAGTGATAAAAATTATCATTGAATTCTTCTTCATACATTGGAAATAATTTCACTAAATAATCTTTTATCATTTCTGAAGCACCGATCATAGCAATTGGATCCATCCAAAAACTAGGGTCATCATCATACATATCTATATTATCGAATACATCTCCTTCATAAAATGGAGTTTTCGAACTAATTGTGGTTCCATTTGATACCATTGTCATACGTCTTCCGTATTCCGGATGTACTCCCTCACTCATCAAATCAACCAATAAAACTTCGCTATCATAAATCATATCTTGATATACATCAAAATAAGGCTCTAACCCTGAAATATAAAATAATGTTGTTGATTCATCTAATACGCTTTCATAATTATGATTAATATTAGCTGCCTGTATAACTTTATCATCTGATAAATTATACACTTCAACATATTCTCCGGCTATTCTTTCTACTAAATATTGAATTGGATAGATTGTCACACTGACAGAAGTTACTGTACTCTCGCATCCACCCACTATAAAAACAAGCACTAACATGCATGATATAAATTTATGTATTTTCTTCATAGGCACCTCCATACCTTTTTATTATATCATATATTAGTTCTTTTATTTAGTAATTCATCTAAAAGTTCTCGCTCTAAATACATCTTTTTATTTCTAAACACTACATTATATCTATTTTTGTATATGTCATTTTTGTGATGTATTTTCTGCTTGAAATTAGCTCCATATAAATATCTATATAAATAAAAGGCATTTACATCTTTATGGAAATTGAATATTATTAGTGCATATTGAATGATAAACAATGCAATAAATAGTACTCCACTTACATAATCCAAAATCATTATGTTGATATAAATCACAAGAATAAAAAATGATATTATAATAGAAATAGTCTTTGCTACCTTATAAGTAAAAATAACTTCTAATATATTTCTCACTATTCTACCGCCATCTAACGGATAGATAGGAATTAAATTAAATAGTAATATTTGAATATTAATCATCATTAAGTATTCCATAAATGCATTGGATATCAATTGAATATCCTGACATAAATAAAGAAGCGGAATTACTACTATATGAACTAGTAACCCCGCTATAATTATTATTAATTCCCATATGCTCTTTTTGTATTCAAAATAATGAATATGAGCCATTAAACCAAACGGATACACCGTAACACAAGTTACACTATATCCGAATTTTTTTGCAATTAATATGTGCATTGATTCGTGCACCGATAGCAAAACAAACACAAAGAGTAATACTTTTTCCATGTTCAACGAAAACACAAGAGGTAACATCACTATCCACCAATATGAAACGTTAATCTTCATAATTACTCAAAGCGTCTAATACAGTAAGTTTTTCTTCATTTTTATTCATAATTTCAATTTGAACACTAGAATCCATTGAACCTATTAAACTGTTTTGCAATATTCGCTCATCCTTTTTAACATGTACATTTGTTAAATTACTGTACCGTATATGTAACCCATTATCACATAGCAAGACAATCGAATCAGCTTCTACTTGTTGTACTACACCATCAAAAATATTGTATACTTCATTGCTTCCATTTGAATAAAAATCATCTTTTAATAGTTGATAATTAACGCCCGCACTTATCACTTCTTCTTTTTCATCGAAAACATTATTCCATGTAAGCAAATTCACTACATCTCCAAACTGCATTTGTTTTATCGTCGCTAAACTAATCATCTGTGTTTTATCGTTAATTAAGTACACTAACATAGCAACCAATAAACACATAAACGACATAGTTAAGTGATAAATCTTAGGAGTTTGTTTTCTTCTATTTCTTCTTTTCATCATTTCACCTACTAAATCATATGCAGTTTCAATCGAAATTATGTCTGTTTAAACATTCTTTTAATCATTGATTTTTGTCTAAACTTAGGAATTCCTACTTCATCCCCTAACATTCGTTTCAAAATAACTTCGAAACATTCGTATGTCATACCTTTTTCATTCAATAATAAAGGGATCCCTTTATTATTGTATCTTACTATTTCTTCATCATCATAAACAACTCCTAGTAGAGGTATCGATAAATATGAAATAGCTTCTTGTATATTTACGCTCACTCCTCTATCTATAAACTTCGGATTCACTTTATTTAACACCAAAGTAATATCATTCACTTCTCTCATTGCAAGACCTATTACTCGATCACAGTCTTGAAGTGATGTATAATCTAAGGTTGCAATAACAACCACTTTATCAGCGCAGTATAAACTATTTTTGAAGCCTGCTTCTAAACCTGCTGCACTATCTAGCAATACATAATCGAAGTCATCTTTCAGCAGATTCACTATTTTTTTTATATCTTCTTTTTTTATTCCATCTATATGAATGTTTTTACACGCTGGTAATAAAAATAAATTTTTATTGTGTTTATCTTTAATTAACGCCTGCTTTAATGAACAATAAGAATTCATCACATCGTTTACATCGTATAGCACTCTGTTTTCTAACCCCATCATGATATCTAAATTCTTCAAACCTAGATCCATATCAATCAAACATACCTTATATCCTTTTACGCTTAACATATAACCTAAATTCATTAATGTACTACTTTTCCCTACTCCACCTTTTCCCGAAGTGAAAGCAATTGCTTCTCCCATAAATTACCTCCTAAATATATGTAATTAATTCATCTTTATAATAAACTTTACAAGGCGTATTTATTGTCGTTTTTTGAAATACAGTATCAAAAATTCGTACTTTCGCATTTACAAAAGATGTAGAACACACTTCTAGGTCGGAATACAATAAATCTATCGTCCCATAAACCTCTCCTATAATATATAAATTAGCCCCACTAACTACTTCTACATCTTTATGAACATCACCTATATACAACAAATCCTGAGACACATAATATTTACCACCAGCTTTAAAACAATCATGTTTATGGGCCAATTGAACGATCTTTTTGGCATCATTTATTTCTTTGATTAACGTATTGTGTAATTCACACAATGAATATAAATCGTACAGTTGTTTGCTCGTCAGTGTGAACGAAAAAGAAAAGCAAGTATAAAAATAGCCTTTTTGAAAAAAACTATTATTCAACTTGCTTTCCAATTCATATAAAAAAACTTTGAAATCGTGTGTTAAACACGTGATAGTATACTTATTTTTGCTGTACTTAATCGTTAATGCATCCATGGTAATTTTTCCTCTTTTCTTATTTTAGATTCTCTTTGAAGTAAATAATCATCTCTAAAATAAGTAAGGAATACAATGAAAGTGACTAATATAGAATTCACTAATATTGTTAAAAATATGTGGTTAGTTAACCATTCATTAATCCCTATGGAAGTTTGATTACTGACTGTCATATAACAGTATATAATAGCTTCCTTGAAGAATAATGTCGAAATACAAATTAAAATGTTTTCTAATACTGAATTATTTACGTGCTTTGTCCACAATTTAACGACAATGCATGTAATGGCAAATACCCCGGCATGAAAGAAAATAAAATCAGTATATAAGAAATCGTATACAAATCCAAAAAACACACAAAATATGTAAGAATCTAAGGTATCTAATTTACGTATGGTTAACACCATTACACAAAAGCTTACACTAGGAACAAAGAACATCTGGCTCATATCAAACGTCGTTGGAAACATAGCCTGAAGTATAAAGTCAATAATAAAAGCTAATGACATCAAAATATAGTGGATCATTCTTCTAAATATGCCACAGCTACATAGCTAAACGCATTAAATTCCGCGCTCGGTTTAACCGTAACAATAATTCCTTTTGAGTCATATAAATTTTCTACATTTTCAATTTTCCCAACCATAATACCCGATGGGAATACACCACCACTACCTGATGTTATTATATCCATGCCTGCTTCTAATTTTACATTTGCGTCATAGATTTGCACCATGTACGCATTCTTATCTTGATTATAGTTTTGTAAAATACCCGTTGTATACGTATCTTCATCAATTTGCACTTTAATAGATACACTTACATCTTGATTTTCACTTGTTAATAATTTTACTTCACTGGTATTCTTATATACTTTAGTTACTTTACCAATTAATCCTAAGTTCGTCATGACTGCCATGTCCTCACCGATTCCATCTTCGCTTCCTTTATTAATAGTAATGGTTTGGCTCCATACCGAAGCATCTGATGCAATGACACTTGCATACAATGTTTGATACGTTGCATAAGAAGTTAAATCCATCAATTCAGTCAGTTCATTCACATCACTTTGTAGGGCATTCAATTCTGCATTCTTCATATCTTGCGAAGCAATGATAGCTCGCAACTCATCATTTTCGTCATACACATCTTGAAACCCTGCTAGTTGCTTAGAGAAATCTGTAATTGTCTTCACGGGATGATCTATTAGCGAATATTTTGTGAGACTGAAAAAGTTATACACAAAACCACTCACTTTGTTACTACCATTAACAAGTGTTATTGTGCCTAACAACATAAATACACAAATTATTGAAATCATTATTTTTTGAAATCGAGTAAATCTCTTTACTTCGTCTTGTACGCGTTTTATTTTCATAACTTCACCAACTTTACTTATCTATTATAAACTAAAATTGGTTGTCTAACAATAATACTTCATATAAATCTACTGGATTATAAGAAACAATAGATTTATATGAGTAGTTGATGTTGTCTAAAACTAAAATAATTATTCTTACCAACAATAATGTGGTCTAATAAATTAATGGAAATTAAATTAGCTATTTGTTCAATATTCTGTGTAATTAGTATATCATTTTCACTCGGGATACAGTCACCTGTTGGATGATTATGTAAAATTACTATACCTGATGCACTATATTTCATAGCTAACTTAAAAATATCTCTATTATGTACAACACTCGTATTAATCGTTCCAATAAACAACGTCTCTTCATGTAACAATCTATTCTTATTATCTAATAATGCCACCACAAAATGTTCTTGCTTAAGGAATCCTATTTTTTTATTAAAGTAAGCAGCAATTAATTCTGGATTATTCATTAATTCTAACGTTCTTAACGTACTTAAACTTAATCTCTTCCCTAATTCTATTGCACAGAGGAGTTCAAGTGCTTTCGCTATATGAATTCCCTTAATCGCTACTAAACGTTCATACGTACAATCACACAACCCTCCTAGACCATCTAATTCACACAACAACTCATCTGCAAGATCCAACACACTTTTATCTCTAGTCCCACTCCTCAGCAGTAATGCTAAGAGTTCCCTATTACTCAGTGTATCAATCCCATTTCGCAACGCCTTTTCTCTTGGTAATTCTTCTTTTACCATATCCTTAATCTTGATTTGAAATCATCTCCAACGCTTTTTCCACTTCATTATTATCGACATACTTAATCACTTCATCCGTAACAACAAAGGATTTTTCAACATACGAATGCCCTAATTCTTTTAATATAACAGCATTCTCTTCACGTATAGTAAGATCTTTGCTCACTCCACTAACTACCGCATATAAATCTTCATACAGGTAGACATACGCTTCTGTTTCATCACTCAATTCAACTTGTAAAGCGTTCGCATTATCAATAGATGCAAACAATCCTACTTGATTCAAATACAGTGTACTCTCTATCGTTTCATTCGAAGGAATATAATAAGCAAACACTAGATAGTACACCATACTAAATAACAAAGACATTGAAATTCCACTAATATATGTTAGTTTTGTTTCTTTTTTCATTATCACCCTCCACTCTACTATATGAATGAAGGTTCAAAATTATGCTATCTACCCCAGCTTGCACTAAATGGCCCTATATTAATAGACCCTCTACCTGAAAACAAAATTTTATACACAGCAGATGCACCTCCAGCAATACACAAAATAGTAAGCCAACTAAGTGCACCACCACAACACTTTTTCATTTCCTGTTGATTTAACTCCTTACACATAATAATATCACCTCCTGCTTAATTTATTTGCATTGTGCGTCCAGAATCCTAAAAAAAGCATTCACCTCTTAAGGCAAATGCTTTTTAAACATATTTTTTTAACGACTCAATCCATAACTCAAACAGCTTTTCTTGCTTCATACTTTGATTCGCATTACTTGTAGAAGGCAAAGAAATAACTTCAATATCTAAATGATTAAAAAACTTTTTATACAAGCTTGCACTCTTAGCTCCGTTACATATAACAACTTCAATGGAAGGGTAGCCTTTGAGTAACAATTCTATATCATTTACTTCTACATTACTTATTTTACTATCTAAAGAACCTTCACGATTACAACTCTGAATAACATCCCACAAAGCGATATGATGCATGAACAGGCACTCTTTTTTATCTTCATACGTATTCAGTTCACAATTAAAATACTTGCTTATTATCTTCCAAAAACGATTCTGTTTAAACGCATAGTATTCTATTGATTCAAGCGATGTCACAGACGGAATAGAGCCTAAAATTAATACTTTAGGGCTGCCTTCTAGTAACGGGGTAAAACTACGAATCAACTGCTTCTCCTATTAAATCATAAGCCAAAGCCTTTGTAATTTTAACATTAATAAAGCTACCAAACTCGATTACTCTAGGACTCGTAAATATTACTTTACCATCTACATCGTCCGGTGCATTAAATGAACTACGCCCAAAATAACGACCTAATAAACCTTCTTGTTTTTCTACTAATACTTCTATCACTTCACCAATTAGAGATTCATTATTTGCTAGAGATATTTCTTTTTGCATCGCCATGATCTCATTTAATCTTGTTTCTTTTAATGACTCTTCAATTTGGTCTTCCATTAAATTAGCTGGTGTATCATCCTCTGGAGAATATGTAAATGCACCCATACTATTCCATTTTACATCTTGTATAAACTGCTTCATTTCACTAAAGTCTTGCTCGTTTTCGTAAGGGAATCCCACAATAAACGTGGTACGTAACGCAGGGAATTTGTAATGTTTACGAATACTTTCAATCGTGCTCGTTACTTCTTCTTTACTACCTCTACGATTCATCAGTTTTAACATTTTAGCACTTGCATGTTGCATTGGAATATCAAAATAAGGCAATACTTTATTTAACTTAGCCATTCCTTCAATTAATGTTTCATTGATTTCATCTGGATACATATATAACACACGAATCCAGTGTATTCCTTCAATAGCATTACACTCTTTCAGGATTGTTAATAAAGTTACGTCTTCACTTAAATCAACTCCATATTTCGTTGTATCTTGGGCAATGATTACTAATTCTTTAACACCCTTATTTGCCAAGGCATTCGCCTCATTAACTATTTGATGCATTGGAAATGATACATTTCCACCACGTATTAAAGGGATTGCACAATAGGTACAACAATTGCTACATCCTTCTGCTATCTTCAAGTAAGCACTCCATGGTTTCCCACTTAATACTCTCTCACTTTTTCCATAACTGGCTAATTGCACACCTAATTCTTCTGCTAATATTTCATGTAAATGAGGATACTCTTTGATACTAATAAAACGATCTACTTCAATTAATTCTTTCTCTAAATCTTTTTTATACCTTTGAGCCAAGCATCCTACCACTATTAATTTTTCTAGCTTATCTTGCTTATATTCTGCCATTTCTAATATGGTATTAATCGCTTCTTCTTTTGCTGGATCTATAAATCCACAAGTATTAATAATAATAGCCTGCGCAAGTGAAGGATCATTCACTAATTCATGACCACCAACATTAAGCATTCCCATCATATTTTCACTGTCTACTAAATTTTTACTACATCCTAATGATATAAAACCTATCTTCAATTTAATCACCTCTGAATGATTATAACACAAACAAATAGGAAACACATTTTATATGAAAAATCCTATCTATGAAAAATAGATAGGAAATCAATATTGTGTATTTTGAATTTTTTCCCATTCAAATATTCTAAAGACAGAGGCAACGCCTTCATTTCTAATTCATAAGCGCATAACGCTTGATAGGGGTACTTTTGTTTCTTCGCATGATACTTAGTATCTCCATATAAAGGACGTCTTAACTTAGCCATTAAAGCCCGTATTTGATGCGACTTACCAGTGATTAATTCAATCTCTAATAAAGAATAAGAATGCTTCACTTCAAGAACCTTATACTTCGTTATTATTTCTTTATACCCTAGTTTTTCAACCATGCTAATAAAAACTTGCTCATTTTCTTTTTTATGGTACGCAACTACAGTTTCTTGTTTATGAATCATTTCACCTTCAACGATACAAATATATTTTTTAGTTATTCCGTTATCACGGATTGCTTCATTAATGCAACGTAAACTCATTGCATTCTTGGCACCAATAACCATTCCTTGCGTATTTCTATCAATTCTATGACATAAAGCAGGAGCAAAACTCAATTCAGTTTCATAATCATATTCTCCTTTTTTATACAAATAATGTTTCATTCGATTGACTAAGCAATCTACATTTTCACTGTCATCACTATGTACTAATAAACCTACCTCTTTATTCATAATAATAATATTCTCGTCCTCATAGACAACATCTAACTTCGTAGAAGCCTTCATAAAGGTTTTATCTTTGATATGTTCAAAAAATTCTTCAGCTATAAAACAAATCACTTCATCATTCTCTTGTAACCTTTGCGATATTTCACATCGTTTATTATTTACTTTTATTTTTTTATTACGTATGCTTTTATACATTAAACTTTTCGGCAACAAAGGAATTGTTTTTTGTAAAAATTTATCAACTCTTTGATCCGCATCATTTACCTGAACTACAAATTTTCTCATGAAATTACCAAAAATATACTAGTAAATAATATGTACTTATCACACCAACTAGACTTCCTACTAGAATATCACTAGCATAATGCACACATAAATATAGCCTAGAAAAAGCAATTAATCCAGCGATTACGTAAGCAATTAATCCGTACATCGGATCCACTTGAGCAACGATAAGTGCACACCCAAATCCAGTTGCACTATGCCCTGATGGAAAGCTTGATCCATAAGGACTTGGAATGAAGATATGAATATCTTCATATTCTTCAAACGGACGTTTTCTTCTAAACAATGATTTAATTAAACCGTTATTTACCGCATTCGTTACTAACATAGAAAGTATCATAAACATAGCTAACTTTTTATACGAAGTCACATAAAAGAATGCAGTAATGACTAACCAAATTAAACAGTAGTCACCTAAAAATGTGAATCCACTCATTATTCTATCTAATACAGGGTTCGCTAATTTATCTTGCATGAACCTTGATATTTTATAATCTATTTTTTTCATATTTACCTCTTTAACATACGCATTATACCAAAATATCAGGAAAACATAAAGCGATACCTTGTAATGTTTCACTCAACTTTACTTATCCTTGATTTTATATAACGCAAAGAACTCTCACTTTTCATCTGTCCTCTCTTACTGACAGCATCATAAGGAAGTAATTATTTTTGTCGTGAGTTAATTGTTTAAATCATAAAAAAAACGAGTGTTTCTACTCGTTTTACTTAAATCCTTCTAGATATTTACTATGCGCCTCAAATAATTCATCAACAATTAATTTCGACACTTCATCACCTTGACTCAAAGGATTAACACACAATGCTAAGTATGCTAAATTTTTCGATTTTTTAACTGCCGCTTCTGCAGAAATAATTTCAAAACTTTTTATTTGACGCAATAATCCAGTAACTGCCACTGGTAAGCTACCAATTTTTAAAGGTACAGGACCATCTTTTGTTATTACAGAAGATATTTCTACTGCTTCTTCATCAGCAAAACAATCAAGTGCACCATTATTCATAGTATTCACTACTTGAACATCTCTTCTATCATTGTAAATAGAATCAATTAAACTACAAGCTGCATCACTATAGTGTGCACCACCTCTTAGTTCTAACTGTTTCGGTTTTTCATTTAAACTTTCTTCTTTATATAATTCAAATAACTCCGTCTCTACATCTTTTACAAGAGTTGCACGTGTATGACCATTCTTCTTAAATTCTTCAATTTCTTCATCTAACATCTGTTTACTTTTATAGTAATAACGATGATATGGACATAAAATTAAATTTAAAGCTTTCGAAAAATCAAGTTCAAATGGTATTTCATTAATATTTTGAACTATTTGTTCAATACTATCTGATCTTTCTATTACATCTTCAATAACTTCTTTTCCATCCACCTTAACAGATACTCCGTATACCAAATGATTTAGCCCAGCAAATGTCATTTCAAAATCATCATATTCCTTATCAATTAGTTTTGAAACTCCCATTTTAACTCCATAAGGCACATTACATAAACCAATAAACTTTCTGAAATTAGTGAATCTAGCAACTGCTTCAGTGATCATTCCTGCTGGATTTGCAAAGTTAACTACCCATGCATTGGGAGCAAGTTCTTCTACTTCCTCAATAATATCTAAAATTACTGGAATCGTTCTCAACCCTTTAAATAATCCACCAGCTCCGTTTGTTTCTTGTCCCAAACATCCATGACTAATAGGAATTCTCTCATCTAAAATTCTAGCTTCAAGTTGTCCTACACGGAATTGAGTAGTAATAAAATTAGCATCCTTGATTCCTGCTCTTCGATCTAAAGTATTAATTATTTTAATATCAAGCCCAGCTTTTTCTATCATTCTACGAGCAAAATCACTCACTATTTCTAACTTTTCTTGACCTGCTTCTACATCTACCAAACAAATTTCATTAACTGGAAAAGTATCATATCTTTTTATAAATCCTTCAATTAATTCTGGAGTATAGCTACTTCCTCCACCGATTGTACAAATTTTTATCATATTACCCTCCTTTACTCTTTCTAATTATTAACTCCTTATTTTAATAAATCACTTTATCAAAAAGGATAAACAAACAAATACAGTCGTTTATTAATTAATTCCTTCCACAAAATTCTTTATATATGCTAGTTTATTATTCATTTTCTTCTTAGTACCTCTACTTAATAGTGGTAATTCAAACATCAAATAATTTAAAGATCTAACTTTAGAAGTCGCTCCACTTGGAAACTCGCTGTACACAAGAATCGTTTTATCACCTTTTGCTTCAAAACTGAATGTTGTAATCGCTTTTGTCTTCTTTGTTTCATTTTCAATTTTGATTTGATAGTATTCTTTATCAACACTTATTGTTTGATTTACTTCTACCATTTCTCCCATCACACCTCTAGTCTTAACTTTAACTTCAATAGGTTCTTGGGTAATAGCACCTTTAATATTCATATCTTCTTTAAATTTATTTAAAACAGAATCGAAAGATTTTTCGATGTTTTCTTCAATTTTCACACTTACACTTGGCATAAATTTCCTCCTAGAATTATTTCTTTTTCAAAAAAAATAAAAGCTGTAATGAAACAGCTTTTATTTATATTATATTATTCGCCTTTATTATTCAATTTGTTACTCATTAGAACAAATGGAAGATAAATAGCAATTCCTAATACAAAGTTTACTGCTGCAATTATTAATGCACCAAATGATCCATTAGTAGCTAAGAATGCCCCAATGATTGGAGGAGTTGTCCACGCAACTAGATTCACTACTGGTCCTGCAAATCCTGTAACTGTTGCAACATAAGCAATAATAGTTTGAATTACCGGAACTAGAACAAACGGTATAACATAAGTTACATTTAATACAATTGGAATTCCGAAAGTAACTGGTTCATTAATTTGGAATACACCCATTGGCAATGCTAATTTAGCAATTTGTTTTTCACTAGCAACTTTACCAACCATAACGATTGCAATTAATAGACATATAGTAGATCCACTTCCACCCATTTGACAGTATACATCCCATGATGCTCTAACCCAAGGGTATAATCCTTCTTCAACCGTAGTCATACCTGCTATAAAGTTATCTAAGTTTTCAACACCCATTGGTAAGTAAATTCCATCATATAATGGAGTTAACAGTTGGTGTCCATGTAATCCAAAGAACCAAAGCACTGGAGTTAAGAAACTCATGAATACGATTGTAATAAAACTTTCACCAAATCCATTTAAGACTGTTTGAACATTTAATGCAAACCAACTAAAGATTGTAGATGGAACTTCATCAACAACGATAGTTGCAAATCCGAATGCAACAATAGCTCCTAATAACAAACAAACGACACCTGGAATAACTGCAGTAAAACTTTTTGAAACAGCTGGAGGTACTGTATCAGGCATTTTAATAGTCCATTTTTTTCTAACAACAAAGAAATGAATTTCTGAGATTATTAATCCGAAGATCATTGCTACGAAAATTCCTGACACTCCGAAGAATGTAGTGAATCCCATAACGATTAATGTACCAACAACAATAACAATATTTCCTGCTGCGTCCATTTTTTCTTGATTTGCACGATGGTAAGCTAATCCAATAACGAATATTAATGATAAGATTGCTAATGATCCGTTCCAAACACTCCCCATAATCGGACATATATATTTTGCACTGAAGTCAAAGAATCCAATTAGCATTCCTTCTTTATAAGTATATTCTGCAAGTAATCCCCAATTTCCGAATACTACATTATTTAACATTACCGCTAAAGCTCCTGCAAGCATTACAGGCATAGTTCCTGCAAATGCATCACGTATAGCAACTAAATGTTTTTGTGCTCCTACTTTAGATGCTACCGGAACAATATGTTCCTCCATCCAATTTACTAAATTATTCATTTCATTTCTCCCTTTTAATTTTATTTTGTGCAATAGATATGAATCATCTCAGCAGCTAAATCCTTAACTGTGATCGCATTCATTAAATGGTCTTGCGCATGAACCATTAATAAAAATATTTCGATTTTCTCACCTTGAGCTTCTTTAACTAATAAACTAGTTTGCACTTTATGTGCCACTATTAATGATTCTTCACATTCTTTCATTAACTCTTCCGATTCATCACATTTACCTTCACGGCAAAGTTGTAAAGCTTCCATCGCTAAACTTCTTGCATTTCCTGCATAAGTGATTAATTCCATTGCTTTTAGATATAATTCTTCCATGTTACTTCCCTAGAGCTTTCATAGCTGCATCTAAAACCGCTTTTCCATCCATTCTACCGTAACTAGTCATTTCAATGGCCATTACCGGAGAGATCGGAAGAGCACACGTCTGAACTCCAGTCACCGCTCATTATCTCG
>CAMQRS010000033.1 GCA_947036815.1 uncultured Erysipelotrichaceae bacterium | reverse complement strand
TTCAAAATAAAAAGATGTTGGTGATTTCTCACCAACACCAGAAATTGTAGAACCAAAAAAAGAATGTTGAGGTTATCAACATTCTTCTCTCTTCTTAAAAGTAATTTATTTATTAAAATTCTTTTAAGTTTGTTAAATTTGTTTTTGGATTTCCGTCGTTTTTACCACGAATATAACGTTGTCCATCTTTTCCAGTGAATGGAATAGCATTTTCAATATCTCCGCTTTCAACAGCTTCTAATGCCATTTCATAGTCATAGACTTTACCAGAGTTTGATTTGAATTCTTGTAAAGATCCATCACTAGCTCTACGACACGCCACAAATTTTTCTTTTTTATTTGAGTTGTTTTGTTTTTTCATTTTCTTTTACCTCCTACTTATATTTTGGACGACAGTTCCATAATTATGCGATTCTTTCATTAGTAAATTATGGTATTAATAAACATTGGATAATTAAAAAATATTATATGATTTTCATGTGAATTATTTGCTTATTTGAATCGTTTATACTATAATACATCCATGAGATCAATCATATTATTTATGAGTTAGATCCTACGAGGGAGTGGTAATTTTTGGAATCTCATCAGATAGTTAGTTTTGTTATAGTTTTAGGTATACTAATAAGTTTATCAGCTTGCTTCTCAGCAACAGAAACAGCGTTTTCTACTGTAAATGCAATTCGGTTAAAGAATATGGCTAAGGAAAAAAATGCAAAGGCAGCAAGGGCTTATAAAGTATATAAGAATGGAACTGCAACAATTACAACTATATTAATTGGTAATAATATCGTTAATATATTAGCAACAGCAATTGCAACAAGTTTATTTTCATCATTATATGGTGAAGTAGGAGTTGCGATAGCAACAGTAGTTATGACAGTACTTGTATTAATTTTTGGAGAAATTACACCTAAAGTTCTTGCCAAGTCGAATCCGGAAAAGATTACTTTATTTATGGCACCGTTTATTCAAGGGTTGACAACATTATTTACACCAGTAAATTTTGTCGTTATTAGTGTACAAAATAAATTTGAAAAAGGAAATCACGATGAACGTGTGACAGCGACGGAGACAGAATTATTAGAAATTGTATCTACAATTGAACAAGAAGGTGTATTAGAACAAGAAGAAAGAGAATTAATCGAATCTGTGATAGAATTTGATGATACTAGTGTACATGATGTTATGGTACCTAGAGACGATGTTATATGGATTTATGATAATGCGAATCTATTAGATATAATAGATATAATGAAACAAAATAAATTATCTAGATTTCCCGTTATATCACATGTAACTTTAAAAGTTATAGGGGTTTTACATGTAAGAGATATATTTGATGTTTATTTGGATAATAGTAAAAATATAGAGGATATTAAAGTAGTAGAGATGTTAAGTGAACCAGTCTTTATTTCACAACGTAAAAAACTTCCTCAAGCTTTAGAAGAACTTCAAAAAGCTAGAGTTCATATGGGTGTTGTTATTGAAAGTGCGAAGGTAGATAACTTTGTAGGAGTAGTAACAGTAGAAGATATGATAGAAGAAATTGTTGGAGAAATTTATGACGAACATGATACTTTACCTGATCACGTAATCGAAATTGGGCTTCATAAATATGAAATCGATGGAGAAGTAAATTTAACGCATTTCTTTGATGAATTTTTAGAAGACGAAACATTACCTATTACAAAAGCTAAATCTATTGATCAATGGGTGAATGAATTAGCTGGTAATAAAAAAGTACGTAAAGGTAAAGAATTAGCGTATGAGCATATTGAATTAAAAGTGTTAGCTACTCGTGAAGGGTTAGCGACGAAAGTAGAAATGACTGTATATACGGCAGTCGAAGAAGATTAAAAGGAGGTAAAAATATGAACTTTTTACAAAAAATTGAAAGTGATAAAGGACCGAAAGCAATTGGACCTTATTCGCCAGCTGTAAAATTAGGTGACTTTATATATTTATCAGGTCAACTAGGAATGGACGAAACAGGAAATTTAGTTAGTGAAGAAGTAGAACTTCAAACAAAAAGAGCAATGGATAACATAGGATACTTATTAGGAGAAATGGAATTGGCACATCGTCATATCGTGAAAACGACTGTATTTGTGACTGATCTTAATGATTTTGATAAAGTAAATAAAGTTTATGGTTCATACTTTGATGGTGTATTTCCAGCAAGAAGCTGTATTGAGGTAAGTCGTTTACCAAAAGATGCTAAAGTAGAAATAGAATGTATTGTATTAGATACATTAGCATATGAACAACAAATGAAATCACAATCTTGTGGTGGTTCATGCGGTGGAGAATGTTCTTCTGAAGAACATAATCACGAAAGCTGTGCAGAAGGTAACTGTTGCGGAGGATACGAATAAACTGTGAGCGAAAGCTCATAGTTTTTTTTTGTATAAATTTCTGTTATTGGAGAACAATATCATTAGGAGGAAATAATATGAAAAAAACAAAAATTTCGTTATTAATGCTTTTAGTACTAAGTATGTCAGCATGTAGTATGTTCGATTCAGATGAACCAGTAGAGGATACAAAAGATGATATAGTGGATAAGGCTAAGGATACAGAAGAAGAAATGAAAGAAGAGAAAGAGGAAAATATTTCAAAAATGTTTGACTATTTTGATAAAAATGAAGTAGATTACATAGATAAAGAAAAATTAGAAAATATGGATTTTGCTGCAGAAGAGGGATATTCATTCAAATACAATGATGAGTATGTCTACTTATATCGTTTAAATGATACTGATGTAATGATGCAAGGAGTACTAGATGAAGCAACAGAAAGCGGTAATCTAAGTGCAACTCAAAATGGAGTGGAACAGAATTATAAAGCATTTGTTAATGGAAACTATTTAATGCTACATAGTGAAGACGCTTCATTAGATGACTTATATACACAATTTAATAAGTATGAATAACAAGGTGTAACAACCTTGTTTTTATTTGTTACATGAATAGTGTTATAATGTATTATATCATGGTATTAGAAAAGAGGTACCATGAGTAGTAAAGGAGCATGTCATGAGAACAGCACTAAGCATAAAGATGCTACAAATATTATACGGTAGCCATAAAGTAATAAATAGAGAAGAGTTAGCTAAACAATTAGATACGAATGTAAGGAATATATCCGAGTTTAAAAGAGAGTTAGAGGTAGCAGGATATAACATTATTTCTACCAGTGGTAAATATGGAGGATATAGGTTAGATGATTATAGCTTGTTTCCTTCTTTAACCCTTGATTCTAAAGAGATAGAGGCGATTAATGAATCGCTTAATTATTTATCCATACAATCGGAATTTATCGAGTACGAGGCCTTTATGACGGCAATGAATAAAGTCAAAGCAAAAGTGAGAGATAGAAATGTAAATACACAAACTATTTACTTAAAAAATAGTTCTTACCATATATCGAGTGAAACAAAAAAAATGTTGTCATTGATACAAAATGCGAAAGATAATCAACACACAATGTCATTTGATTATAGTTCATTAGGAAACGATGAAATAACAAAACGATTAGTACATCCGTATGTTGTAATTATGAATCAAGAAGGAGCATATTTATTGGCTTATGAAATAACAAAAGGCAAAGATAAAATGTTTAAATTTTTCAAGATTATTGAATCACGGATGAGTAATGTTAAGCTAACAGAAATAAAATTTACGAAAGACAGTAATTTTAAAGTGAATGATTATAGTGGTAAGCATGGTTTGTTGAAAGGATTACATGAAGCAGAAATTGTAGTAAGTGGCTTAAATGCAACCTGGTTAAATGAAAAAGAAATTGAAAATGTAATCTCTAAGAGATTTGATAATGATAAATTATACTTGCATTTTGTTATGGAGGGAGAGTATCGATTAAAATCGTTCTTGTTATCTCTAGGTAGCAGTTGTAAGGTTATTTCACCAGAAAAATTAAAACAAGAAATAGAACTTGAAGTGAGTCAAATGATTCAAAATTATAAATAAAAAAGGAGCTTAGCTCCTTTGACGATTATTTATTACTAGTGCTAATTTTCCTAACACTCTAAATTGAGGATATTCCTCAGTAATAGGGATAGGATCATACATGTTATTTGCAGGTAACAACATAATCATTTTACTCTTTGGATCCTGCTTGAAAATTTTGCAAGTAGCATCTTCGTAGTCTAAATTAAAACTACCAATATCACCGTTCTGTAGTTGATTTGTTTTTTCGAAAATTAATAGATCATTATGAAATATATGTTGATCAATCATACTATCTCCATTTGCATAGTTAGCAAAATATTCCTTATGTGCACGTAACATGCTATTCGGAATTGGGATGTATTCATCGGAAAACTCGTCAACAAATCCACCAGTACCACAAGATAATCCCTCGTAAATTGGAATCTGAATGATATTTTCAAAGTTTAAACTGATTTCTTTTTTCTCTTGTTTCCAGCCCATTATAAAATCAATATCAGTTTTTAAGGAAATGGCAAGAAGTTCAATTTTACTTTGTGGAATACATCTTTCATCAATTTCGATTTTGTTTATTGATGATCTTGATTTATAACCTAATTGCTTGGCTAATTCATCTTGTGACATATTTAAACTTTCACGTCTACTTTTAATACGTTTACCTATACTACTCATATTATCACTCACTTTCTAAAATTATTATACCATTTGTAGAAGAATAATCAACAAATTCTGACATATGTTGACAAAAGAGATACAAAGGGGTATTATATTTGTAGACAAATATTCTACAAAAGAAAACAATACAGAGGAGTATCATATGAAAAACAAACAAAAAAAATCATTGAATTATAAAAATTGTTATATCTTATTTATAAGTTGTGTAGCAATAATATCGTTATTTGGGAATGTATTCCAAAATCATATTTTCACTAGTGCCATTCTTAAACAAGAAGAATTGATTTCAAGTTATGAAGATGATGGGTATTTTATGATTGCTGAAACTTTTGATGATAATAAAGAATTACAATTAAATAATTAAAAATGTGCTATAATAAATGAAATTGAGAGGTATTTTATTTATGTGGCATATAGGAGATATTAAAAAATATGAAAGATGTGATAAACTTATGTGGCTGTCTAACAGAGAACCACAACCATTTATTCCGTATATCTTTTATAATGAAAGTATTTATGAATTAAGTAAAAAAAGATTGAACATTACCGAGTTTCTAGAAGGAAATAGAAATGATGGAAATGATGTTTTTTTCAATCATCAAGAAGCATACGAAACCTTTATTAATATACGTTTCGAGTATGAATCATTAAGAGTAAAAGTACCAATTCTACAGCGTGTTGGAAATACGTATATTATCTATTTTTTGTTTTCATCATGTTCTCCAAAAGAGGGAGAAGCACAGTCGTTTGCTGATACAATATGGGTGTTAAATAAATTAGGATTAACTGTAAGTAATGTATACGCAATTCATTTAAATACTGATTATGTCAGAAAAGATGAGCTGGACGTAACCGAGTTACTAAAAATTAATACACATTTATTTAATGATAAAAATCACAAAGGTAGAAGCATAGAAACATTAATTCAACTATTTTATAGAGATGTTAGTTTAGTATTAAAAGAAATGAATGTCACTTTTAAACTTGAAAACATTGAGAAAAAAAGAACGAATGTGTGCACCAGAAGAAATAAGTGTAATTATTTTAATACATGTTTTAAAATAGAGGAAAAGGATACATCAATAATGAACCTTGTATCTTGTTCAAAAAAATTCGCACTTTTTGAACAAGGAGTACACGATATTAAAGATGTAGATATAGAGAGTATTGAGGGTACATGCCATCAATTAGCTCAAATTTTAGCTGCACGTAGTCAAGAATTATTTTTTGATACATATGCTGTAGAATCATTTTTCAACTCTGTAACATATCCAATTTCTTACTTAGATTTCGAATGGGAAACGTATGCGTTTCCACCATATGAGGGTATGAAACCATATAGTGTCCTTACTTTTCAATATTCACTTCATATTGAAGATAATGATAATCATTTAGTTCACAAAGAATATTTAGGACGACAAGATTGTCGCGAACAGTTCATTGTGAAATTAATAGAAGATGTTCCTAGTGAGGGAACAATCATGTGCTTTAATGTAGAAGGTGCAGAAAAATTAAGGCTTAAACAATTAGCGAAACAATTTCCTAAATATGAAAATCAGTTGAAGCAAATTTGGGATCGAATGTTAGATTTATCAATTCCATTTAGTACAGGGTTAATCTATGATAATAGGATGGCTGGTACATATAATCTAAAAAAATTAGTGTCTATATTTACTGATTATAATTATTCAGATTTAGAAATATCTCACGGAATGGATGCTGTTCGAATATATAGAACGAGTGATAACTCAACGATTGAGCAAGAACAAGTGTTAAAGGAATTATTGGCGTATTGTGGAATGGATACGTATGCGGAATATTTAATTTATCATTTTATACAAAATAAAATCAAAGAATTGGGCTAAACACACTAGCCAAAATGCCTTCTATACATAATTTAGTATAGGAGGTTTTATTTATGCCAAAAGGATATTTAAGAATTCAAGTGAATAGTGCAAGAGATGCATTTCCAATAGAAAATGCAATGATACGTATTTATAAAGAAATTGATGGGGTTATCGCATTTGAAGGGTTTCAAATCACAGATGCAGATGGATTAAGTCCGTATGTTTCATTAAGTGCGCCAAGTATTGATTTATCACTAGATGAATCGAATAGAGAAATGACTTACGAAGGATATCATGTGGAAATTAGAAGTGAAGGATATGATACATTAGAAATAGTAAATGTACAAATTTTTGCAACTATCTATGCAAATTTACCTGTAAATTTAGTACCTAGTGTATCCAAACTTACAATAAGAACGGTTGATTTTATACCAGATCATCAACTACTAACAAATTATAAGGTAAATGAAGGTCAAGTATATCCACCGTTAGGTAGAATTTTAAATTCTGTTGTTATTCCTAAAACAATAACAGTTCATTTAGGAAGACCGGAAAGTAATGCAGAAAATTTAAATGTTGATTTTGTGTATTACATTAAAAACTGTGCAAGTAGTGAAATATATCCAAGTTGGGAACCAGAGGCACTGAGAGCTAATATTTACTGTATCCTATCGTTAACATTAAATCGAATATATACAGAATGGTATCCAAGCAAAGGATACTCTTATGATATAACTAACTCTACAGCATTTGATCAGGCGTTTGTTAAAAATAGAAACATTTTTGATAATATTGGTGAAATTGTAGATGAAATTTTCAATGAATATATTCAAAAAGGAACATTTGAAGAACCATATTATGCAGAATACTGTGATGGTAAAATTGCTGACTGCCCTGGATTAAAACAATGGGGTACGCAAAATTTAGCGTTAGATGGACTTAACTTCTTTGAGATACTAGAATTTTATTACGGAAACAACATTTCAATAATAACTTCCAATACAATCGAAGAAGTACAATCATCATATCCAGGAGTTCCTTTAAAAGTGGGTAGTAATGGGATTGATGTGACAAATATTCAGCGACAACTAAATTCAGTAGCGGTCAATTATCCATCAATTAAGGTTATTTTACCTGTTGATGGTATCTTTGGAACAAAAACAGAAGAAGCAGTTAAGGTATTCCAAAAAACATTCTCTTTAACCCAAGATGGAATTATTGGTAAAAGAACCTGGTACAAAATTAGTTTCATTTATACAGCTGTAAGAAAATTAGCTGAATTAGGGAGTTTTGGTGTACAAAATGATTTTTTAAATGGAGAGTATCCAGGCACTCCTCTATCATTAAATGATAAAGGGGTAGAAGTACAATATTTACAATATATGTTGATTAGCATCGCTGAATTTGATGATGATATTAAAACTATTAGCAGTATTGATGGTAACTTTGGAAAACAGACATACCAAAGTGTAATTTCTTTTCAATCTAAATACAATCTGAATAATGATGGTATCGTGGGAGTGACATCATGGAATAAAATTTATGACGTATTCTCTCAATATGAGGGTATTATCGTACCAGACGAAAATGTAGATTTATATCCTGGTTATTTTATTAGAGTAGGAAGCAATGGTACGCAAGTACAAAAAGTACAAACCGCACTAAATGTAATAGGTAGTATTTATACGAATATTCCTATTTTAATTGTTGATTCTAATTTTGGAACTAGTACATTAAATGCAGTAAAAATATTTCAAGATATCGTGGGATTGCCATCCGATGGAATTGTAGGGGAAGTGACATGGACGGCTTTATTTACACTTGAGGCGGAAATTAAAGCTGGAGATGCACCATCACTTGGACTACCACCATATCCAGGCACATTATTAAAGGTTGGAAGTAGTGGTAGTGACGTAGTTTTTATTCAACAAAGAATACAAAGTATCTCCATGTATTATAAGAGTATTCCATATATTAATGCCGATGGGCTTTATGGACCAGCAACAAAAAGTGCAGTAGTTGCTTTCCAAATACTATTAGGACTAAGTGCAGATGGAATTATAGGACAAATAACTTGGTATAAAATAAATGAAATTTTTACTCAATTAACTAGTTAAGGATAGTACGAAATTATTATTGATGATTTTATAAATAGAATAAAAACAATGGAGTTTCTTTACGGAAACTCTATTGTTTTATACATAAAGGTGTAAATAAAAATGTATCTAGCTTGTGAACTGAAGTAACAATTGAAAAAAAACGCAAATTTTGATAAACTGAAATATATAAGTATAGTGAATTATGATATGCAGTGAAGATTTTTGATTAAGGTAATCAAAATAAAGGAGAATGTATGAAAGATGGATGGAGTAACTTGTTTTGGATATTCAAACCACAACAATATAAAATTGCTGAAGACAAGATTGAAATAATAACAGATTCATATACTGATTTATGGCAACGAACATATTATGGATTTCGTAATGATAATGCGCCTATGCTGTGCTTTAAAACGAATGAAAAAATTTTTTCGTTTTCTGTTAAAACAACATTTAACAGTAAACATCGCTTTGATCAATGTGGAGTATGTATATACCAAAACAGTGACAATTGGATAAAAGCGTCGATAGAGTATGAAAATGCAAGTATTCAAAGATTAGGTAGTGTGGTTACAAATAAAGGATACTCAGACTGGGCGACTACGGATATTGCTACCAGTTCAAATGCTATGTACTATCGATTGAGTCGTAGAGGCAGTGATTTTTGTATTGAAAATTCAACAGATGGTATCAATTTCAAACAGATGCGAATAGCTCATTTAATAGAGGGGGATGGCGCTATTAATATAGGTATATATGCATGTAGTCCAGAAGCGTCCTCATTTACAGCTACTTTTACAGATATTGAAGTTACGGATTGTAAATGGCTTGCTCATGAATAAATAACTGCCAGAAAATATAAGGGTTTCATGTAAAAGAAAAAAGGTGAGTGCTCAGATATAATCCTGAATACTAACCTTTTTTAATAATATATATTTAAAATTGAAATATTATTCAAAGGGGAAAATAATATTTTTAGAATGATACAGTATACTATCCTATGTCTCGAATTAGCGAGTTGTGGTAGTTTATAATGTAAGAGTTTTGCTAAACTAAAAGATATCATGTATACTAAAATGAAGGAGATACTTATGCCAAATATAATAACACACGATCTATTCTGTGAAAAAGTATACAATGCATTATCTGAAAATAAACAATTAATAAAATCACACTATAAGGAATTTAGAATTGGTAGTAATGGTCCCGATTTCTTGTTTTTTCACCATTTATTTAAAGAGCAGAAATCTAGCATTTCCACTATAGGAAATACATTACACGAAACGTGTATAAATGAGTTTTATGACAATGCCATTAGTGCATGTCAGATGGCAAATGAGGATATAAAAGACAAAATGAGTGTCTACTTAATTGGTCACTATTTACATTGGCAATTAGATTCGATGATGCACCCTTACGTTGTCTACAGAACAGGATTTAAAGATAAGGTGAGCACCTATTGCCATTATCGATTTGAATCGATGATGGATGCAATGTTTTTAAAGCATTATAAACATCAAACAATTAAAGACATTAAAACATATTCAATTTGCGATCATGATGCATTAACCATAGAAGCAATCTCAAACATCTATATACCCTGCGTAAAGAGTTGTTTAAATGAAGAAATAAGTCCTGTTGATATAAAACAGTCACTTGCTGACTGGCAACAAGTTCAAAAGCTAGTATATGATCCTTATATGCTTAAATATAAATGTTTGAAAATATATGAAACAATCGCAAAAAAACCATGGTATCGAAGTGGTAATATCGTTCCTTGTAAAATTGACACCACATATGATGTTTTAAATATTAAAAGGAAAGAGTGGGCACACCCTTGTAGTGGTGAAACGAGCACGTTAAGTGCTATCTCAATCCTAGAAAATGCACAAGCGTTAGCAATTGCACGGATACCTTTGTTATTAGATGCGATTCAAAATGATAATCGTTCCCCATTTTTAGAAGTGTTGGAAAATAAAACATATTCTTATGGAATAGCACCTGGGAATGAACCGATATACGAAAATAATATTTACATAAATAAAAGTGCTTGCTAGATATATCTAACAAGCACTTACAGTTAAATTATAACATAATTACAATACAATAAAAGACTTATATTATTCACTTAAGGAAGGTATACTATAAATAAGTTAAAGGAGGTACTGATTATGAAAGTACAAATTTATGGAAAAAATATTAGCGTTAGCGAAGGAATCCAAGAGAGAGTTGAAAGCAAATTAAAGGTTTTAAATAAATATATAATTATCGATGATGATGTCATCGTAAGTGTTGTTGTTAGAGTGTATCCTAGAGGACAAAAAATAGAAGTATCGATACCGACTAAATTTGCATTGTTAAGAGCAGAAGTAACTCACGATGATCTGTATGCAGCTATTGATTTAGTTGTAGATAAATTGGAAGATCAAATTCGAAGACAAAAAACTAGACTATCTAAAAAAGGAAAAGAAGGATTAGCTCAACTATTCATAGATCAAGAAAATAATTTAGAAGATGAACAAGTTGTACGAACTAAATCTATCACACCAGAAAAAATGGATTTGGAAGAAGCAATTATGCGTATGGAAATGATAGGGCATGCATTCTTTATTTATACAGACGAAGAAACAAACGGAATATCTGTAGTATATAAAAGAAATGATGCAGGATACGGTTGTATAGAGACGAGTGAATATTAAACTAACAAATACAATTAGAAGAGGCATGATTTCTATCGTTGATAGGTGTCATGCCTTTTAGTTTGTTTTAAAATGTTTATCATCATTGAGTTCCTTCGTGCGAAAACTTTTTCAAGGATAAAGAAAAGAAACAATCGTTATCCAACAACAATTGTTTCTTTTTGAGTATTTACTAAGTAGTATGGTAGAATCCAATCTTTATATATTAGATTAATCCCATCATTACTTCTACAAGATAAGCAACAATGACTACTAATGCTGAAATAATGAAACCATGAATCATAGGGTTGATTCCCGATTTTCTCATTTCATTAAAACTCGTATTTAATCCAATTGCAGCCAATGCACTAACCATTAAAAATTTAGATACTTCTTTCATTAATTCACCTAATTCTATTGGGATTAATCCAACACTGTTTAATATAGACATTCCAATGAAACATAAAATAAAGTACGGAAATAAAGAAGTTAATTTCACTTTTGTATCACTATCTTGTACATTATTTTTTCGCTTTATTGAGGCATTCAGTAACGAGAAAATAAGTACTGTAGGAATAATTGATAAGGTACGTGTTAACTTCACCATCGTGGCAAAGTCACCGGCATTTTCAGAATACGCATATCCTGCAGCGACAACACTTGAAGTATCATTGACAGCAGTTCCAGCCCACAATCCATAGGCCATATCACTAAGTTCTAAATAGGTACCCATAATAGGGAATAAGATAATCATTACCATGTCAAATAAGAAGGTTGCTGACATGGCATATGCAATTTCTGAATCTTTTGCATCAATAACAGGCGCAATAGCAGCGATAGCAGAACCTCCACAAATCCCTGTTCCTGCTGAAATCATATTCGATAATTTCCAATCTAATCCTAATGCTTTACCAATAAAATAACCTCCGCCAAAGCATGTAAGTAAGGTGAATACCATCACAACCAATGACATTTTACCAACACTTAATATAGTTGAAATACTTAATGATGCCCCCAATAAAATGATGGCAAATTTCAATAGTTTTTTAGATGTAAACATTAGTCCTAATGTATATATGCTTGGAATAGCAATGAAATAGTTTATAGACATTCCTATAAATAAAGCGATTACACTACCACCAATTAAATGGATGGGTAAAATAGACTCTATGAATGTAGCTACGAATGCGATAGCTATTGCTAAACTAATACCGGGTAATAAATTCAATTGACTTTTCATAAGATAACGCTCCTTGTTTATTTGTGGGAATAGATGAATGATCTCAATAAGTTAGAGAACGTCTGATACTATTCAAAGGTTGATTATATATGTGTAAATGTAAATGGTCAATGTTCAATTTAAAATAATTATTAAACACCAATGAATAAAATGGATGCAACAGTTTGCATTAATGGTAGCTAAACCTTAAATAACATGCAATTTTATGTTTATTTTCCTTGTGGAATATTTCAATTGTATTGATTTTATGAGACAATTGAAAAGCAATGTTTCCTAATAAACACCTATAGAGAAATTGGAATTGTTAGGGAGAGTATATTACCTCGTTTTTGCGATGTGATGGAGAGCATAATAGAAAGAATTATCATGCTATGAAATGATAGTAGGAGGGAAAAAATGATGAAAACAATGAAATTAAATAGTATTGATTCAAAAGTGATGTTAAGTGTAAATGTATATCCTTGTGAGCAATCAATCGGTATCGTAGTATTCAGTCACGGTATGGCAGAGTATAAAGAACGATACGAACCATTCATTCACTATTTAAATACAAAAGGATATCAATGTGTTATCCATGATCATAGAGGGCATGGAGATAGTGTGAATAATGATAGCGAATTAGGATATTTTTATAATGGTGACCCACTCGCGATTGTAGAGGATTTAAAAATAGTTACAGACTATATCAAAAAAAATATATCAAATATATCACCTTTGTATATGTTTTCGCACAGTATGGGTACTTTAGTAGCACGTAATTATATCAAACACTACGATTTATGTATTGATAAACTAATCTTGTGTGGACCGCCAACTAGAAATAATTTAGCAAGGATTGGATATCCACTCGCAAAAGCAATTAAATTAACTCGAGGAGCAAAATATAAAAGCAAATTTATCCATTCTCTTACATTTTCAGGGTTCAATAAAAAATTTGGAAAAAAAGGTGGGAATGAATGGCTGAGCGTAAACAAAATTAATATCGCCAGTTATAATAAAAATAAAAAAAGTGGATTTATGTTTACGGTAGATGCATTTGCTAGTATGTATAAAATGTTGATAACTAGTTATCAAAAAGACTATAAGGTGAGTCATCCTGAATTAGCAATATTGATGATTACAGGAAGTGAAGATCCAGTGATTGTCTCACACCAAAAATTTGAAGAAACAAAACGATTTTTAATGGGAGTTGGATATCACAATGTATCTACTTGTGTATTTAATGGATTAAGACATGAAATATTGAATGAAAACAAAAATAATGAAATATTCGATACAATCTTAGCGTTTTTTAATGAAAAAATAGTATAATAAAACAAGAAAGACCGGTAAATACAATGGAAAATATACATTTAGAAGATTTTATAAAATTTAAATATTTAAGTAATTTAAAAATGAACAGTAATAAGGATTGTGTTTATGTTCAAACGACAGCAAATAAAGAATCAAATAGTTATGATTCAAACTTAATGATGCTAAAAGATGAACAAAGTATTCAACTAACGAGTGGAAACAAAGAAAACAACTTTATTTTTCTGGATAATGACACAATTATGTTTAAAAGCATACGTAGTGAATTCGACAAAAAAGCCTTAGCTAATGGAGAAGAATTAAGTGTATTTTATACATTGTCATTGTTCGGTGGAGAAGCAATTGAGTATTTCAAAGTTCCTTTACAAGTAATGGACTATCAAAAAATAGATGAAGATACTTTTGTCATGAGCGTAAATTATGATAGAAAATATACGCATATGCATACGTTAGAAGATAAAAGTGCTTTGTTGAAAATAAAAAAAGAAAGTGCAGACTATGAAGAATTTACAAAAATACCTTTCTATTTTAATGGAAACGGATATATTGGTGAAACGGTACATAGATTATACATCTATAAGGTAAGTACAAACACGTTTGAAGCGATTACTGATTCTTATTTTAATGTGCAAAATTATACATTAAATAAAGCTTGCGACAAGCTACTATACAGTGGTTCGAAAGATGTTTCTCGTCCAAGTTTGAAAGAAGGACTATTTGAATATGATTTGAATACAACTTATACCATAGAATTGATTGAAGAAAAAGAATACAGTATACAAACAATAGCGTATTTTGATTCTAAAATCTTATTCATAGGAAATAAAGAAGTGACTCATGGTAATAATGAAAACGGAAGATTCTTTTTATTAGACACGATGAGTAATGAAATAAGTTTATTTAATGACTATGCACTTAGTGCGTACAATAGTGTTGGTAGTGATTCTCGCTTAGGTGGAGGACAATCATATAAAGTGATAGATAATAAAATGTATTTTATTTCTACAGTAGATGAAAATGCACACTTATATAGTATTGACACAACGGGAACTATTGAATTCGAAATTGAAATGAGCGGAACCATCGATTGTTTCGATGTCGTAGAAGATACAATCATGTTTGTTGGTATGCAAGGATCAGCATTACAAGAAGTATATTGTGCAGATACAACAATTTTAGCACTTACTCACCACAATGATGCGATAGATCATTCATATGTAGCACCTTGTAATGAAGTACTCTTTGAAAATGATGGCATATCATTCAAAGGTTGGGTGCTATTACCACAAGGGTATGATTCATCAAATACATATCCAGCAATTTTAAATATCCATGGAGGTCCCAAAACTGTCTATGGAAGTGTGTACTATCATGAGATGCAGGTATGGGCTAGTTTGGGCTATATTGTATTCTTCACTAACCCTAGGGGAAGTGATGGTAGAGGAAATGACTTTATGGACATATTTGGAAAATATGGAACCATCGATTATGAAGATTTAATGAAATTTACGGATGTTGTACTAGATACCTATCCAATAGATCCATCACGTGTGGGAATAACTGGAGGTAGTTATGGAGGTTTCATGACTAACTGGATAGTGGGACATACAGATCGATTTAAATGTGCAGCAACACAACGTAGTATTAGTAACTGGATTTCATTTTATGGGACAAGTGATATTGGATTCCATTTTGCCCAAGACCAAATCCATGGAAATATATTTAATAATGTTGAAAAATTATGGAATCATTCTCCACTGAAATATGCAAGTAATGTGAAAACACCGACATTGTTTATTCATAGTGACGAAGATTTCAGATGTCCGCTTGAACAAGGAATACAGTTTTATACCGCATTAGTAGACTTAGGTGTTGAAGCAAAATTTGTTATGTTTAGAAAAGAAAACCATGAGTTAAGTCGAGGTGGATTGCCACTTCATCGAATCAAAAGATTAAGTGAAATCACAAACTGGATGAATACTTATTTAAAATAGTAGATACAAAGAAATGAGGATCATATGATAACAGTAAGAAAAGAAATACAAGAATTACTTAATGAAGTTAGTAAAGTAAGAAGAGAATTGCATCAAATACCTGAAATAGGGTTGGATACAATTAAAACTAAGCAGTATATTATAAACAAACTGAAAGAAACACCGTGTTTTGAAATAGTAGAAGGATATGCAAAGAATGGGGTAGTCGCCTTCTTACGTGTCAACGATGAAACAGAGAGCATTGGATTTCGTACAGATATAGATGCATTACCTATTCTAGAAGAAACGGGTGTATCATTTACTTCTAACCATAAAGGATGTTCCCACGCATGTGGACATGATGGACATATGGCTATCATGCTTGGTTTTATTAAGTTTTTAAGTGTATATAAGGAACGATTAACCAAAAATATAACAATAGTGTTCCAACCTGGAGAAGAAGGGCCAGGAGGAGCGCAATTGATGATTGAGGAAGGATTGTTTCAACAATTTCCTATGAAATACATCATTGGAACCCATTTAATGGCAGATGTAGAAGGTGGAAAAGTAGCGTGTTGTAAAGGACCTATAATGGCACGTAATGGTGAATTTAGTGTCGATGTATTTGGGGTTAGCGCACATGGAGCTCAAGCCTACGAAGGAAGAGATGCTATTGTCGCAGCAAGTGCCTTGATTCAACAATTACAAAGTATCGTTTCTAGATCGATTGATCCTTTAAAATCAACGGTAATTACGGTTGGTAAATTAAATGGAGGCCAAGCAAGAAATCAAATTTGTGATCATATGAATATGCTTGGAACCATACGATCTTTTCATGATGATAGCTATGAACTAATGAAAAAACGTATGTTTGAAGTAGCGAAAGGAATAGAATTATCATATGATGTTAACGTAAAACTATCAATTGATGATTACTATTATGCAGTAAATAATGATGAAATGTTAGACAAAGCTTTACAAGAAGTATTAGTTGATGATTATGTGAAACAAACTCCTAAAATGACTGCCGAAGATTTTTCTTTCTACCAAAGGGAAGTACCAGGATTATTTTACTTTACTGGAGTAGGAGATGATGAGCATACCGTTAATATTCATCATTGTAAGTTTAATTTTAATGAAAAACATCTGCTGAATGCGATAGAAACAAACGTGCGTTTATTAACTCACTTTGGAGTATATCATGATTGATTCGCATTGCCATATATTATGGGGAATTGATGACGCTTCTAAGACTCGTTCACAAAGTATCGATATGATAAGAGTTGCGATTGCAGATGGGATTACGCATATCATAGCGACACCTCATATAAAAGAACCCATCTTTCATAATACACCGCACACAATAGAGAGGGCATATACAGCGTTAGTGCAAGCAATTCACGAGGAGCAGATGAATATTGAAATCGTGATTGGAGCAGAAAATTATGTGTCTAAACATACAATGTATTTACTAAACGAAGGGGGATTTCTACCTTTAGGTAAAAGTAAGTACATGTTGATAGAATTTGCATGGACTATAAATATGCATGATGATTTAACAAGATATATAAAACAAATCATACATGCTGGATATACCCCTATTATCGCTCACCCTGAGCGTTATGAATGGGTGCATAGAGATTATAGCTTAATTAAACAATGGCGTGATATGGGCTGTTTGATGCAACTGAATCGCACTAGTATTTTAGGAATGGATAAAATGAAACTAGCAAATACGTTTGCGACCCAAATGTTAGTGGATGATTTAGTGGATGTTATCGCAAGTGATGCACATGCTAGTTATGCGCCAAGATTACCTAAGTTAAGTGATGTATATACCTATATTAAAAATATATATGGAGAAGAAAAAGCAAATCGATATATAATTGAAAATCCAAAGAAATTCATATAAAAAGGAAGAAAGCAGTATCTGATCTGATACTTGTCAAGTAGACACGAGTTTCAAAAATAATCAAATGCAGA
>CAMQRS010000032.1 GCA_947036815.1 uncultured Erysipelotrichaceae bacterium | reverse complement strand
CCATTCGCTTTCCTTTTTGTCAATTACTTTTTTACTTTAATTAACCTTTTTTCTTGCTTTTGGCTTTTTCTTTTTGCACCCTTCTTTTGGTGCTTTCCTATACTACCATTCCACCTTTCTATTGTCAATTCATTTCCTTCGCTTATTCCTCTTATTTCTATCTTTCTTTTTATTCTTTCGCTACTCGTTTTTTTTCATATATTTCTATACCTCTATAACATCCGGTTCTAACTCGATTGTTATCCTTACACCTTTAACCGCAATCATAAAATACATAATATAACATAAGTAGTGTTGGGACACCTTAACTCCCCACATGCTTACCAATTGAAAAATTACACAATCTCAGATTTTAATACAGTGACTACATACACAAACAGTGTATGCACCTCTCAACAATCAATCTACAGAACAACTAAATTCTACCACTCTTCAAAAAACATTCTACAATCTATTTACCTACAATGATATTTCTAGCAATATTAACGCATTCAATCTATTGTTATCAAACAGTTTAAATTTGTAATTGAAATTATATAAAAAATAATATATAATATAACATAGTTGCCCGAGTGGTGAAATTGGTAGACGCAACGGACTCAAAATCCGTCGGTAGTGATATCGTACCGGTTCGATTCCGGTCTCGGGCACCATTTTTCAAATATTGTCATAAAATTGTAATGGTTTTATGATTTTTTTATTTTGTTGACTAATTATTATTGTCGACAGAGATCGTACTCACACATAACCATTATGCAAAGAATCTAATGTTAGCCTGTACCAATATCTCTACATAGTCAATCGGTTAAAAATATTTAATCCAATCTATAATCTTTAATCACTGATACAAAGACCCATAAAGGTGAATTTAAATAGCATCGCTGTAAATTTCTAGCACCTATCAATTATATAAACATAGAAATCATCAGAAAACAAAATTAATTGTAAATAAAATCTGATTTCTTCCAAGAACCTATATACTTAAAAATTTATCTAAAAAATAATAATGTCGCATCAAAAAACTACTTTTGATCCAATACATATCCTCGCATTTTTTCTAGCTTACTCAGTTTCAACCCAACGAACTATGTAGAATGAAATTCAAGTTTACTAACGTAATTCTACTACAATCTAAGAAACTAATAAAGAAAGATGACCATATCAAAACGACCATCTTTTTTTAAATATACTGATTATTTTTAAATCTTCAAGTCTCTTCTGTTATATCCTTTACATCCGACGAACAAAGCACCTACATATAATACTAAATACACAAGTAGCGGCATTATCAATGAATCTTCAAAAGCAAGAGTGTTTTCAACACTTAATATAATAAATGGTGAAAAATATTGAAGGAAGTCCGCTTTATCTCCCAATAGTTCTCCTAGATACCCAGTCATATAACTTAGTATGATTACCCCGCTTGCTAAAGATGGAGTCCCGAATTTAGAACTCAATCCTGCAATTAAAAACCCTATCGAACTGAACATAAATGGTACAAAACTAGAGATACTTGAAGCAAATATTATATCTAAAACTTCGAAAGTATCTCCTCCATTAATAAAACCACAAAAAATAGTCGCGACATTAGCACTTAATAGCACCGTCAAAATACCCAAGGTAGCCGTTAAATATTTAGATAAGTATATTTCACTGCGACTAACTGATAACGAATTCAAAAATTCAATAGACTTACTATTTTCTTCATTAACTAGTAATCCAACAGAAAATGTTGCCGCAAAAACTGATATAGCTATTAAAATAAATCCATAAATCATTCCGAAATACGTTGTATGATTCCCTAAATCCGTCATATCTTCCATCCCTACGAACTGTAACAACTCTTTTGGCATAGCATCCATTTTCACTTCGGCCATATCTTGCATAGAAGGAAACAACATCATATACATCGTCATAATTAAAAAGAGGAACACACACCACCAAAATATTGTTTTACGCGTCGTGAATAAATTAAATTTACTAAGCTTTAAAACATTCTTCATTTCAATATTTTTCAATTTATTTTTCCTCCTTATAATAACTTATAAACTCTTCTTCTACACTATTTGTTTTGATTTCTAGATTAACCAAATCCATCTTAGCAAGTCGTGCTATCAATTCATTTACATCTCCTTCGAGCTCAAAACTATTATTTATCCCATCTCTCGTTTGATAAGAGACCGTTTGCTTATGATTCACTTTAACATCCTTCATATCAAAGTAATCTACTAGTTCACCATCTTTAATAATCGCTACTTTATCACAGTACTTTTCAACTTCACTCAAATTATGACTAGATAAAAAAATAGTTTTTCCGTTGTTTTTTTCTTTTTTCAACAATTCAAAAAATTTATTTTGCATAAGAGGATCTAAGCCATTCGTAGGTTCATCTAATATAATTATGTCCGCTTTTTTTAAAAACCCTTGAATCAAAGATATTTTTTTTCTATTCCCTAAACTTAACTCCATTATTTTTTTCGTTAAATCTAACTCAAAAAAATCCGCTAATTCTTCTACTTCTTTCATGTTTGAATCACAAAATTCTAATGAAAAACTCAATAATTTTCCACAAGTTACATTATCATAAAATGAAGATTCACTCGGTATATAACTTACTTTACTTTTAATTTCTTTCGAATCAGACTCACTATCTAATCCTAATACACTAATTTTACCTTCACTTACGTGAATCATGTTAAGTATACTACGTATCAAAGTACTTTTCCCCGCTCCATTCTTACCAACAAATCCTACTATCTCTCCAACAGGCACATCTAAACTCAGTTTATTAACAGCAGTAAAATCACCATATTTTTTACTGAATTTTTCGATTTTAATTGCTTCCATATCTCACATCACCTTTCGCATATTTTATATAAATCCAATTATACTTCTTCTCTTTTCGATTATCAATATAATTATCATCTGAGAACAATTCATCCTCACCTTATATTTATCAATCTAAGGAATGATTAGGTATCTATCTAAATTAAACTAAAATATATATTTCATTATAATAATTAAATCAATAATTTGTTAGTTGTACGCTAATACTTCACCATATTCTTGTTATTGTATCAACGTTGTATACATATAAAACAAGTTGCTATTCAAAAAAACTGCACCTAATTCTATGGTGCAGTTTGCATAAATCGTTTTATTTAATTTCTAATATTTTACTACGTATAACTTTATATTTATCAGTTTGAATAAATCCCAATTGACTTTCGCGATAATCACTCCCAAATGCACCTCTTGATAGCATTACGACAGGTGGCATTTGTATACGTTTAAACACCGCTAGATACATGGTTTTAAGCACCCACTCTAAATCTTTAATAAATACTTCTCCATTTGTAAGGTTATAATACGCAATCCACTTTCCTATAGGAGTTTCGTATACACTTCCATCTAGATATGAATCCATAAAAACTTCAATTCTTCCTGTTGGATACTCTGTTAAATATGTGATTAAATAATCATGATAATACCATTTCATCGGATCTAGTTGATCTTCTTTCAATTCAGCTGATGGAGGCATACCCCATATAATTTCATTTTCTTTGTCTTCAGGTATTAACGTCATAGAAATTACTTCTTCTTTAAAATAAGTATTACAAGCTCTTGCTACTTCAAAACATTGTACTTTAGTTAAGTCACCGATAGGTGATATAGCCCCAATACAATCTCCGTATAAAGTACAATATCCTAATGCGACTTCGACCTTATTCGCATTATTCATTATTACTCCACCTTCAATAGATGCAAACGTACTTAATAAATGTCCTCTGATTCTTGCTTGAATATTTTCATACACAAGTGATCCATATTCATCCTTATATTGATAATCATTCATGGTCTCAATACTCGCTTTATTCAACGCTTCAATGCTTCCCTCACGAATTTCAATCCCTAATTTATCTGCTAGTAATCGAGCATTGTTTTTCGTGATCGACGAATTGTAATTACTTGCCATATTGTAACCAATCACACGCTCATTTCCTAATGCCATCACTAATAAACAAGCATTAATACTAGAGTCAATTCCTCCAGATAAACCTATAATCCATTTAAATGATGACTTAAACATTTGCTCATCTACTTCACGTATCGCACAACACAGCGCTTGCAATAATTTATTAGACGTCGACTTTATGCTTACCTTACTAACAAAATCGTAAGTTGATACTTCTTGAGCGAAGGCATCATTTAGACTATATACTCGATCTCCGTTAGCATCAAATACACAACTACCTCCATCAAACACCACAAAGTTTTTACCTGTGTTTTGCATTCCACATGCATTTACATATAGAATAGGCACCATTTTTTCTTTCATCGCTAGTTTATGCTCATTAATTCTTTTATCGCGTGATTTCTCTTTATTGATTGTATAAGGACTACTAGATACATTTACTATAAATTCTACCCCTTGTAAAATATATAATTCACTTACCTTCACACTGTAATCATCACTCCATAAATCTTCGCACACTTCTAACCCTACTTTAACAGTAGAACCTTCATAGTTCATTAAGAACGGTGTTACTAATTCATGTTTTTCAAAGTTATTTGCCATCGCTACTTCTATTCCTGATAAAAAATAGCGTGAGTCATCAAAGATACGATAATCAGGATTTAAATGTTTAATATGAATTCCTGATAGTTCTGAATTTTCTTTTTTAACCCATTTTTTATCTTGCGCAAACAACACTGCGTTAAATCTGCTTTTTCTACCATCTCTCCCCATGTTAGTACCAAGTATACTATCGTAGTATAAGTTACCAAACACAACACCAATATCTTCACTTAATTCTCTAATTTTATCATTATAACTATGTACATACTGACAAAATTCATCATCTAACCATTTGTCTTGCAACAAATATCCACTTACACACATCTCTGGAAATACAACCATATGTGCATTCTCTAATTTAGCTTGTTCTATAGTTTGTTTAATAAAAGCAAAGTTTTCTTCAATATTACCTGCTTTCACATTCATTTGTGCCATTACCACTCTCATAAAATCACCTCAATAAAAATAGTATACCATAAAGGCACTGAAATGATGAGCCTAACTATGTAATTGAGTAAACTACATACAAAAAAAGGAGCTCTTCGCTCCCTGAGTTAAATATCTTGCTACATGTCCTTTATTCAAATGCCTCTTACCTATCTTATTCGAATTAATTAAGCATTTGATTTCGCTATCATGCAAACCTGGCCTTTAGTTTTAATAACGCTTTTTTTTCTAACCTTGACACCTGAACTTGTGACACATTTAAATGTTTTGATATTTCCACTTGTTTTAAATCTTTAAAGTAACGATAATACAACAACATCCGTTCTTTTTCATCCAGCGTCTCAATTTCTTTTTTTAACGCTACTTTTAATGCGTGGTCTTTTATTGATTTAACATCATTGCATACTTCCATCAAACTAATATCATTCCCATCGCTTTCATATATCACTTCATCTAAACTTGAAACATACCGATTCGCATCTAATGATAAAACTATATTTTCGCTAGCAATTCCTGTATATTCAGAAAGTTCATCAATCGTTGGATCTTTTAACAGCGTTTGAGATAACGTATCTTTTGCGTTCAATATTTTATAATAATTTTCTTTTAAAGATCTAGTAATATGAATATTCCCTTCATCTCTAAAGTGCTTTTTGATTTCTCCTAATATAATAGGAACTGCATAGGTAGAAAATTTCACACCATATGACAGATCAAATTGATTAAACGCTTTAACAAACCCTACACAACCAATTTGAAACAATTCATCTCTATTGTAGTTGTTTTGGTATCGTTTAATTAATCCATAAATCAATGCTTTATTCTTTTCAAAAAAGTAATCCTTAACATCTTTGTTTCCCTCTTGAAATAATTTTATAAGTTCTTCGTTTGAATAGGTATCATAACTGTTTTTGTATGACAAGTTTACTACCTTCATTCACTTTGGTAAAACAATCAAAACTATCTGCGAAGGCGCTCATAATATTCATTCCCATTCCACTTCTTTCCAACTCATGTTTTGTTGTAAACATTGGTTGCATTGCCAAGTCTAGATCATTAATACCAACCCCATGATCTGTAATAATGATAGTCACTAATTGATGCTCATCATATCCTATTTCTAAATCTATCATTTTATTTTGTTGACCTTCGTATCCATGAATCATAGCGTTTACCACTCCTTCTGATACAATCGTTTTTAATTCCATCACTTGTTGTGAAGTCAATTGTAAAGGCAATAAGAATGCAATAGCACTCGTTCTTGCGAATACATCGTTTTCCATTCTAGATAGAAAAGATAATTTCATTTTATTCATGGTTTCACCTCACTTTTAATTAAATCAATGATTTGAAATACCCCACTCATTGCTAATATCACTTTATTTTCACTACTTATATTAGACAACAACAATAACTTTTGTTGTTTATGTAATTGTTTATATCTTGCAAGAATAAAACCAATACCTGTACTATCAATAAATTTGATATCTTCTAAATCAAAGACAACTTTTTTGGAAGATGTTTCATTTAAAATTAAAATTACTTCTTGTTTAATGGTTTGTATTTCTAAATAGTCAAAATCCCCAGTGAAATAAAAATACAACACTTCTTTTTCTACTAAATATTTCATCTAATTCCTCCTTATGCTAGTATCCTAACACAACCAAAAAAAGAGTGTTGATTTTAGACAAACACTCTTAAAAAAAGACAAATTGTGCGCTCTTCAATACGATATCAAAAAATGATAAAGGCAGCACTTCTTCATTGGAAACTAAATCAGTTTCAATCATTGTTCCATCATTTAAAATAATTTCTAAAGTAGCTAGTGTTTCTCCTTCTTCATACGGTAATTCTTTATCCAACCATTTAATTTCTTGTTCCTTCACTTGTACTTCTTGTCCTTTTAAATATACAAGATTTACATCTTCTTCAATACATAATTCAATATTCTCTTGTTTCGCATCATTTAGTGTTTTTGTATCAATTACTTTTCCTGCTTGGTAAAGTAACACTTGCTCATATAATGAAAAACTATAATCTAGTAATTCAATAACTTCCGCATTTCTTGTATTCGCATCTGGCTCTTTCATCACCACGACGATAAATCTCATATTATCTTTTTTTGCAGTTGTGGCTATACAAGATTGCGCTTCTCCTGTATATCCTGTTTTCAATCCATCTACACCTTCATACTGTTTCAATAATTTATTTGTATTTACTAACCAAAAACTCTCTTCTTCATCTTCTCTAATATAATCTTCGTAAGTGGAAGTGATTTCCAATAAATCGTCTCCTCCTATTTCAATTAAAGCTTGTGCTATATATGCCATATCTTTTGCACTCGAATAATGATTTTCATTGTGCAATCCTGTCGCATTCATAAAATGCGTATTTTCCAATTTCAATTTCTTCGCTTTATCATTCATCATCATTACAAATTTCTCTTCACTACCAGCAACTAATTCTGACAGCGCCACAATTGCATCATTCGCACTTGCAATACAAGATGATTTTAATAAATCTTCAACAATCATTTGTTCTCCAGGTTCTAAAAATATCTGAGATCCTCCCATACTTGCCGCATATGCACTCACACTTACCATGTCACTCAATTCAATTTTTTTACTATCCAACGCTTCATAAACAAGTATTAAACTCATCATCTTAGTCATACTTGCAGGATATAGTCGTTCATCACCATTTTTTTCAAATACTAATGTTCCACTACTATATTCCATTACATACGCTGATTGTGCATTTTTGGCATATTCAGTATCTACCTCTTCTTGTGCATGTATACTAGATACAGTAGCGGCTAAAAGCATGCACATACAGATCATTAATAGTTTTCTTTTCATTATATCTACCTCACGACAATATATGCTTACTTCTCAATCGATATACCAGTATCACATATAATAAGTATAATTTCCAAATTGAAAATCCTTGAATTTACAAAAAAAAGATATGAAAGAGTTAACTTTCATATCTAAATTACTACTTGAAAAGAATGCTTAAAATTCTTAGTTACCAGCAATAAACATCTACTTATTATATGAATACACTCATTCATTCGCTTAATTATAGAGCTAATAAACGTTTTGTATCTCTAGCTATCACTAGTTCTTCATTTGTTGGAATGACATAGACTTTTACTTTTGATTCTGGTTTCGTTATTAAACGTTCCCCTTTACCAAATTCATTTGCTTCATCATCGATAATAATCCCTAACGCTTCAGACAATAAAGATAAAATCTCTTTTCTAGATGTCACTGAGTTCTCCCCAATACCAGCAGTGAATGCAATCGCATCAACACCACCTAAAGCAATGAAATATCTTCCAATATAAGCAATCACGCGGCGAAAGAAAATATCTACTGCTAATTTAGCTCTTTCATTCCCATGTATTGCTGCTCTTTCCACATCTCTAAAGTCACTAGACACACCCGATACTCCTAATAGTCCAGATTCTTTATTTAAGATAGAAATTAATTCTTTCATATCCATTCCCAATTGCTCAATCATATAATCAATAACAGAAGGATCTAAATCTCCACTTCTCGTCCCCATCATTAAACCAGCTAGTGGTGTGAACCCCATTGATGTATTGATTGAAATACCATCTTTTACAGCACTTAAAGATCCACCGGCACCTAAATGAGCCACAATAATTTTTGAATGTTCTGGATTCCCTAATAAATCTCTCACTCTTGATGATACATAAAAGTGACTTGTTCCATGTGCTCCATATTTACGGATTTTATGTTCTTGATAAAAACGGTATGGAATTGGATATATATAACATTTTGGTTTTAATGTTTGGTGGAATGCAGTATCAAATACCGCTACTGCACCAGCACTTGGAATTGCTTTTTCAAACGCATAATACCCAGTTAAGTGAGCTGGATTGTGAAGAGGTGCTAGTTTTTTTAATTCATCAATATGCGCTAACACTTGTTCATCAATAATGACAGATTGGTTATAGTAACTTCCTCCTTGTACAACTCTATGCCCTACTGCTTTAATTTCATCTAATGATGCAACTATATTTCTTTTAATAAGCGTATCTAATAATAATTCTACTGCTTGACTATGGTCTTTTATTTCTAATTTTTTAATTACTTTTTCACCATCATATTTTATTGTAAAAATAGCATCTTCAAACCCTATTCTTTCAATTACTCCTGATGTAATTACATGCTCATCATCCATTTCAAACAATTGAAACTTTAATGATGAACTTCCTGCATTAACTGCTATAATTTTTGACATTTAATTTCCTCCATTACCTTATTGCTTATACATTATCTTACTTTATCACTGCTAAATCAAGTCTTTTACAGAATCATTCATCGATTGTTGCATAAATTATAGGTGACTGCTCCACTTTGTTTTCATCTATTAAAAAACACCCCTTTGCTAGGTCTATAAATCCTTCATTTATATCATTCGTATACAAACAACATAACACATCACCTGCATGAACATAAGCTCCTAATTTACAATGCATCTGTATCCCTACTTGCACATCAATGACATCCTCTTTGACCATTCTTCCACCCTTCATAAAACATGATAACAAACCTAACTGCTTGCATTGAATCTTGTTTATGTATCCTGAAGTAGTTGCATATACGTTTGTCTGCGTTATCGTCTCTAATATATTTAATTCTTTTTCCAATTTATTATAATCTCCATACTGCGCACGAATTAACTGTTTGAATTTAGCGAACGCACTTCCATTGAACAACGTTTTCCTCACTTTATCTTCTGCTTTTAAAATATCACTTTCTTGCTTGCTCATCACTAATAACTTAGCCGCTGAATGGACACATAGATCTTCTAAGTCTTTGGGTCCATTTCCTTGTAACGTTTGAATACATTCTTTTACTTCTAATAAATTTCCTATCATATTTCCTAAGGGTTGATCCATGCTACTTATTTCAGCACTTACAACTCGATTAAATCGAGTTCCTATGCGAATCATTGTTTCTGCTAGTAGGATTGCATCTTGTGGTGTTTCCATAAATGCCCCATCTCCATATTTCACATCCAATAGTATATAATCAGCTCCTGATGCAATTTTTTTAGACATGATTGAACTTGCAATTAATGGAATACTTGCGATTGTTGCAGTTACATCTCTTAAGGCATACATCTTTTTATCTGCTACTACCATTGTTTTACTCTGTCCAATAATTGCAATTTTAATATCTTCAAGTTGTGTTATAAATGCTTCTTCATACAGTTCTACTTGATATCCTGGTATTGATTCTAATTTATCCAACGTTCCCCCAGTATGTCCCAATCCTCTTCCTGACATCTTCGCAAACACTAAATTACTAGCTGCTAACATTGGACCTAATATCATACTAGTTTTATCTCCAACTCCACCTGTTGAATGTTTATCTACGCAAATCCCATCAATTCCCTCTAGATTACAAACAGACCCACTATCAATCATCGCTTGTGTTAAGTATTCCAATTCATTCTCGTTTAATCCATGACAATAAATCGCCATCATAAAACTGCTCATTTGATAATCTGTAACTACGTTTGATACAAATCCTTCTACCATATACATTAGTTCATCTCTATTCAATACCTGATTATTTGCTTTTTTCTCAATAATGTTAAATGTATTCATCGTATCACCTCTCCTTCAACTATACCATTGTATAAAAAAAATAACACGCATTTACTGTGTGTTATTTTCGAATATAATGAATTAATGTAAACCCTTCTTTTTTCTCTTTTGTTTTGATAATGAAATTTTCATTACTATAGTCAGGAAAGAATGTATCCCCTTCATAATGTTCATCAACTAATGAAATATACATTTCATCACAAATCGATAATGCATGTGCATATATTTTTGCACCACCACATACATATAAATCTTCTTCACTATTTTTATATGAATTTAATAGTGCATCAAAGTTATTTGTAATAGTGACATTCGTATCTTCAAAGGTATACTCTTGTTGATTGGTAATTACATGAGTGTGTCTTTTAGGTAATGGTTTCTTCATCACTTCAAAAGTTGTTCTCCCCATACAAATTGTATGGTTCAAAGTTATTTTACGAAATGTTTTTAAATCACTCGGAAGATTCCATGGCATCCAACCATCTTTTCCAATGACTAAATTATTCCCGTGGGCACATACCATAATAATCATAACTAAACACTAACCTTTCCAACTAATCTTGGGTGAGCTTCATAATCTTCTAATTTAATATCTTCAATTGTAAAATCAAAAATTGATTTTACTTCCTTGTTTAATACTAGCTTACTTTTCGTTAATGGTTTTCTTGTTAATTGTTCTTTTACTACATCGAAGTGATCTATATATATGTGTGCATCGCCTAGTGTATGTACAAATTCTTTTGCTTTATATCCACATACTTGCGCTAACATTTCTGTCATCAACGCATAAGAAGCAATATTAAACGGTACTCCTAAGAAAGTATCTGCACTTCTTTGGTATAATTGGCAACTTAAATATGTTTCATCTGCACTTACATAAAATTGTAAGAATGAGTGACATGGAGGTAACGCCATGTTATCTACTTGAGCAGGGTTCCACGCACTAATAATATGTCTTCTACTAAATGGATTATTCGTAAGACTATCCACTAATTTTTCTAACTGGTCAATTCCTTCATTATTAAAATTACGCCATTGTGCTCCATATACTGGACCTAAATTTCCGTGTTCTTTCGCAAAGGTTTCACTATCTTTTATTTTTTCAACAAATTCATCTAATGTTTCATTTTCATAACTGTCGCATTTTTTATAATCTTCATAAGGCCATTCATTCCAAATACGAACATTACGATCTACTAAATATTTAATGTTTGTATCCCCTTTGATAAACCATAATAGTTCTTCTGCAATTGGGCGTAAGAACATCTTTTTAGTTGTCAACAAAGGAAATCCATCTCTTAAATCATATCTTGATTGATATCCAAACACAGAGCGCGTTCCCGTTCCCGTACGATCTGCTCTATCTTCTCCATATTCTAAAATATGATTACATAAATCTAGGTAAGGTTTCATTTAAGCTTCTCCTTTTAACAACGCTAATTCATCACTTGTAAGTACTTTATAACTACCTACTTCTAATTCTTCATCTAAAAACAATTTGTTCATTCGAATTCTTTTTAGGTATGTTACATCATTGTCTATCGCATGCATCATACGTTTCACTTGGTGAAATTTACCTTCAGTAATAGTAAGTGTCAATGTTTTTTCATCTATTACTTTTACTTTTGCTTCTTTACACACTTCATCATCACTAATACTAATACCACCTTCTAGAGCTTCTATATCTGCTTGTGAATATGATTTTTCAAGTTCTACATGGTATTCTTTTTCAACATGTTTTTTCGGAGACAACAACGCATGCGACATAGATCCATCATCACATAAAATTAGTAATCCTTCCGTATCTACATCTAATCTTCCAACACAAAATAAATCCAATGCATAGTCCTCATAAATTAAGTCTAATACAGTAGGATATAAGTTATCTATACTCGCACTTACATGTCCTTGTGGTTTATGTAACATAATATAATGGTTTTTTGCATACTGTACAACTTCACCATTCGCTTCTACAACTGCCGTGTTTTCATCTATTTTTTCATCGTCATTACGACATAATTCATTGTTCACATATACTGCTCCCCTACGAATTAATTTTTTCACTTCTCTTCTTGTCCCAAGTTTTGCATGAGCTAAATATTTATCTAATCTTATCATTTTTTTCCACCTCTAATACGACTTACTACTCCTGTTAGTTCAAAATGGAAAATTGATTGTGGCACTTGAAGTAATAACGTTAATATTACATATGCTCCACACGTACAAATCCCCATGAATCCTAACAATAATACTGTCAGTACTCTATTTTCTGTATATCCTATTAAACCAGTTACTTTAAATATATAAGCAACTGCCATAAATCCAATTAATCCAACTACCATCAATACTATTTTTCTAACTGTATACATAAAACTAATGTTTGCTTTTTTCTTAATCATCATAACATTTAATATCGCAAACACAAGATATGCAATAAAGCTTGAAATAATCATTCCCCCTATCCCAAATTGAGATATCAGGAATCTATTTGTTACTAATTTAATCACAAAAAATATACCCGTATACATAACTACTTTGTTTCTTTCTTGTAATGCCATACCTACGCTCGCAAAAATCGGACAAATAGTTGCAGATACCGCTTCTAATGCATACCATTGTAAGATAAATGTATACAATTCCAAATATTCATTGGCACTAAATAATACCACTGTAATTGGTTGAGCAAATACAAAGATAGTCAAACAAATTGGCAATGATATATAAATTACAGTTTCTACACAATCATAAATATATTTTTTTACTAATTTACTATCTCTTTTTTCCAATGCATTAGTTATATATGGAATTAACGCAGCTGAAAACCCTGGTACTAAAACCATAGGTATCCCTATAATTTTCAATGCCTGCCCATTCCCTGATACTACTGCACTACTATAATCTAATTCACCAAATGCTTCTAACCCTGGTTTTAAATCAAAGGTGTTAATCATTGTATCGCAATATCCAAACGCAGCATTCAATAAGAATGGCACTGCAATCCAAATCAATTGTTTGAATATATACTTCGCATCATGAGTTAACTCTCCATGTTGTGCAGCTGCTAAAGTCCGAATCTTTGAAAGTTTAGAACGCCCTTTTCTTTGCATATAAAAGATTGTGGTTATCCCTGCTATCGTAGCAGCGAACACACTAAAATATAGAGCCCAAACATGGTCTAATTTGAACACATAGACTGCAATTGCTCCGGCACCTAATAAGAAGGCAATACGAATCAGTTGTTCAATCACTTGCGAAATACTATATAACTCTAATTCTTTTAATCCATTATAAAATCCTCTAATTGAAGATAAGATAGGAATAACGAATACCGCAAATGACAGAATTATAATTGTGGTTTGCATAATTAACACATCTGCATCATCAGGAACTACCGCTTGCGCGATCATTGGTGATAACACAATCATTAAGACCATACTAATGAATCCCAACGCTCCCATTGTCACCAATGAAACTTTTTTCACTAATAAACACATTCGATAATCCTCATGTGTTGCATATTTTGAAACCAAAGTTGAAACAGCGAAAGGCAATCCTGCCGTCGCAATTAATAAAATATATGCATAAATATTATAACTAGCCGTATAATATGAAAAATTCACATGGCTACCTAAGATTGCGTAAAAAGGAACAATATATAGAACCGACATCACCTTAGAAATAACTAATCCCGCACTAGAGATAAGACCTCCAGATAATAATGAATTTTTATTGCTTTTCATTTGTTGTCTCCTTAACATTCTTTCCATCGACTATATTAAATGAAAAATATAATTCAGACTGTGTTAACTGATTTCTGTCTTTAAATACAATCATAGTATACAATCTGAAATCCGGTTCATTTGACACTCCAGTTAATACAATTTCCGTTACATATCCATCCTCTACATTTTCTTGATTAGGTACCATATGATATGATAACTCATCAAAAATTCCTTTTGTAGAAGATACATAGTCTGTTGTTAGATCTTCTGGATTTAACAATAACGCTTTAATAGAAGTCATTACTACTAACGGTTTCTTGATTGTAACTTCATAAATATATAATCCTTCTTGTTCTTCTATTTCTATATTATAATCAAAAGGAATCTCAGTAGAAATTAGTTCACCATTATTCATTAGTGACTCTTTAAACCCATTATAGACTTTTTGTTGTTCCTCTTGCATATTATTAGATGTACATCCTGTAATACATAAACAGAACATGCAACTTATGATAATCATTTTTTTCATACAAACACCTCTCACAGATTATATCATACCTACTTATTTTTATATACAAAACGATATATATATTATAAAAAAAAGCAACGATATTTCTATCGTTACTTTTCTTTACTACAAAATGAATCGCATGCAGTTTCACTACAAGATGATGGTTGTATGCAATTATCGCAACGAATACTAACTGTATTTGCATGACATTCATTACTTTTATGAAATAAACAATTACTTACATCACATAATATTTTTGTTTTAGACATATCATTCCTCCTATTAATAGTATGGTTAAAAGTCTAAAGTTCATACATTATTAAAGCACTAAAACTGAATATTTGATCTTCATTATCAAAGAAACTGCTAGTACTAAATTTAATATCAATTATTTTGTTATTTGACAACCGCAATAAGCATTCATTTAGTTTATCTTCTAAATCCTTTTCATGTTGTTCGTCTATTAGTATTACTTTCATATATTAATGATACGTTATATCCATCGTATAAATTGTCGAAATAAGCATCTATCAACTTTTTATTGTCATCCCCTATCGTCGCTAAGGGAAGTCGAACAAAATCGCCTCCATGCAATAGCTTAGATAATACATATTTCACAGGAACCGGATTGCTTTCAATAAAAAGTAATCGACTATACCTTTTAATAAAGAAATCTTCTCTTTTATCTTCTGTGTCAAAAAATGCACGTATATTTTTTGCATATAAATGAGTGAGAACACTAATGACTCCATCAATATACGGATTCATTTCATATAACAGTGCATCATCTCCACAATAGATGGTAAAATTCTTCACTTGTTTTCTTATTTCTTTTAACGTTTCTATACTACTAGATGCATATTTAATCCCAATAATATTTAAGTGATTATGATGTAATTTCTTTATTGTCTCTATTTCAAGAATACAATTACAACGACTTTCCACTTGGTATAAAATTATGGGTAATGAAACAGCTTGCGCAATACATTCATAGTGTTTATATAAGCCTTTTTGAGATGGTTTATTATAATACGGAGTCACAATCAATAATCCATTGATTGGATAATTACTCGCCTTTTTCGCAAGTGCTAATGTAGTCGTTGTATTATTTGTGCCACACCCAAAATAAATTTCTTTATCACTCGGACAGATGCGTAATACAAATTCTAGCAATTCAAATTTTTCATCATCGCTTAATGTACACACTTCTGCCGTAGTTCCACAAACAATAAACCCATCTACATCATCTAACTGATAATCAATATATATTTTCAAGGTGTCATAATCAATTTTGTAATCACTAGTAAAAGGGGTGACTAACGCTGTTATTATTTTTTTCATAAAAGTTCTTTCACCAATAACATAGGCTGCATTTGAACATGTGTCATCGCCAACTTAGCACATTCCTCTAACAGTGTAAAATCAGATACTAAACTATTCGGTTTGAGTATATAGTCATCTTGATAAAATGGCACAACATAAATATTTTTATAATTCATTAGTGTAAATAAATTACTTCCTCCAATGCCTAAAAAATCATTACTCGCAATTGCTAATACCACATTTTTTTGATTTCTAATCATGGCTTTGGCAGCTAATGTAATAGGATGATCATAAATTCCGTTTTTAAGTTTAGATACGACCGTACTTGTACAAGGCACAATTAGAAATACATCAAATGATTTTAGAGGACCTATTTTTTCCACTTCCACCAATGTATACCACACTTTATTTTTAGTGCACGCTTCAATTTCTTCTATAAATAAATTGGCTCCGTGATAGCGTGTATTCATATGATACACATTTTCACTGACAACTACTTGTACTTCATTATTGATACACAGCTTCTTTAATTCTATTAATATTGCGGCGTGGTTACAAAAAGAACCGCTAATTCCAAACAGTATTTTTTTGTTTTTCATACGTATCTCCCTATATAATCACAAATTAATTTTGCACTTGCACTCGGTGTATACCGCTCAGGTAATGAACCTGGATACAACACTTGAATATCCTCATACGCTTCCATTACATGATCACTAGAAATATCTATCATGCTCTCACAAGTTTCCATATGCTCTCCAAGTGAAACATTCTTAATCGCAGTATTTACAATTAGTTTTCCTTTATTCATCTGCTGATAATCACTCAACAACAGAACATCTTTTGAAGTTCTTCTACTAATTAAACGCACCGGGATTTTCACCTTTTTAAATAATTCATAGATTGCTCGTCCACAACGTCCATCACCAATTACATCAATAACATCATCTTTTCTTATAGGTAAGGTATTCACATACACAAAAAGACCGATTGCCGTTAGATATGCATTATCGCTTATTAGTTGTTCATCCTCCATATATGCATATATAGTATTAGAACCATCTAATTCCGCATTAAAAAACGGACAAAAAATAGTTATATTTTTTAATTCATTTAAATTCATTAATTCTTTGTTTAACTTAGCATTGATAAAAGGTAACACCAATACATCATTATTTGTTAAACTTTCATTCCCTTGATAAGCTAAGGCATTCAGTTGTTCCTTTACATATTCCATACGTTTCGAGTTTACATATACATATTTCATTTTATCACCTATGGTATTGTATGCCTAACATAAGCGAATGTGCCTAAATGTATGAGAAAATAAAAAAACATACCCGTTTGGGTATGTTATTGTGGTTCTACAATTTCTGGTGTTGGTGAGAAATCACTGACATCTTTTTATTTTGAATATAATAAAAGACATAAGTGACAAAATCGTTTACCATTTAGGTACGAAACTAACAGAAAGGATTTGTACTTATGCCCAATTCAAATTATATCGTAAATCTATTAAACTTAAAAGATAATTCATTGTCTTTTTCAAAAGAGTTAATCACTTTCAAAATGATTAAGAATATTAAATACACTGTGATACACGCTTCTCTCTCTTATATCCCTAAATCATGCCCTCATTGTCACTCTAAAAACAATGAATATTCGATTATTAAACACGGATTTAAAT
>CAMQRS010000031.1 GCA_947036815.1 uncultured Erysipelotrichaceae bacterium | reverse complement strand
ACAGCCTATTTAGTAATAGATTTTACTCCACCAACACTAGAATTTAAAGAACCAACTTATGACTGTATTACTATAAAAAAAGCAACAATCTGATGATTGTTGCTTTTTGATTAACTTTGAATTTTTGATTTTTGGTATTGTTTACGATCTAATGGAGTTAATCCTTTTTTACGTACACGAATACTAGCTGGAGTAATTTCCACTAATTCATCATTGTTTATAAATTCTAACGCTTCTTCTAATGATAATAATTTTGGTGGAACAAGTTTCATTGCTTCATCATTACCAGTACTACGAATAGCTGTTAATTTTTTATTTTTAATTGGGTTTACGTCCATATCTACATTTCTAGCACTCATTCCAATGATCATACCTTCATATACTTCGGTTTGAGCAGGAATAAATAACTGTCCACGTTCTTGGATATTCCATAATGCATATGTCATAGCTTTACCTGTTTCAGTAGAAACTAATGCTCCATTTGAACGTTCTTGGATTTCCCCTTTAAACGGTTCATATCCACAAACTCTACGTACTAATGTACCTTCTCCATGAGTATCATTAATGAACTCACTACGGTATCCTAGCAATCCACGTGTTGGTGCTTGGTATACAATACGACAGTATCCACTTTCTTCTTCCATATTCACTAATTGACCTTTTCTTTGGTTCAATTTATTAATAATAGTTCCTGAATATTCGCTTGGTGCTAATGCAACAACTTCTTCTACGGGTTCCATTAATTTATCACCTTCTCTATGTAAGATAACTTCAGGTTTAGAAACCGCAATTTCAAATCCCTCTCTACGCATGTTTTCAAGTAAGATAGAAATATGTAATTCTCCTCTACCTGAAACTCTAAACATATCCGCAGAATCAGTTGGTTCTACACGTAATCCAACGTTTACTTCTAATTCTTTTTCTAAACGTTCTTTTAAGTTACGAGAAGTTACATATTTACCACTTTGACCAGCAAATGGGCTTTTATTAACAATGAAGTTCATAGATAATGTAGGTTCTTCTACATTAATAGATTCCATTGGTTCTAATGTATCTTTATTGAAACAAATCGTTTCTCCAATAGAAATTGTAGGCATACCACTAAATACAACGATTTCTCCACTCGCCGCTTCTTTAACTTTAGATTTAACTAATCCACGGTAAATAAATAATTGTCCTACTTGGGCATTTCTAACATTACCAAAGCTATCGCAAACTGCAATGTTTTGTCCTTCTTTGATTGTTCCATTGTATACACGTCCGATTCCTAAACGTCCAATATATTCATCATAATCTAATGCACTAACTTGTAATTGCAAGTTGTTTGCATCATAATCAGGATATACTTGACAGTGATCGATAATTGTTTTGAATAATGGATCCAAGTTTTCACTAGGAGTTTCCATATCACTTTGTACAATCCCTTGTTTCGCAATTCCGTAAAGAATTGGGAAATCTAATTGTTCATCTGTTGCATTTAAGTCTAAGAATAATTCATAAACCATATCTACAACTTCTAATGCTCTTTGATCTTTTTTATCTATTTTATTAATTAATAGAATAGGTTTTAAACCCATTTCTAATGATTTTTGTAAAACGAAACGAGTTTGAGGCATCGGCCCTTCACTACTATCTACTAATAAGATAACTGTATCTACTGTTTTAATAATACGCTCAACTTCACTTGAGAAGTCGGCATGTCCTGGTGTATCAACAATATTGATTTTCACATCATCATGCATAATACTACAGTTTTTTGCATAAATAGTAATACCTCTTTCACGTTCTAAATCATTACTATCCATAACACAGTCAACTACTTCTTCATTGCTTCTAAATACTCCACTTTGATTTAAGAAAGCATCTACTAAAGTACTTTTCCCTGCATCTACATGGGCAATTACTGCAATATTAATAATCTTTTGTTTACTCATATATTAACCACCTTTTTTTAACTCTACAATAATACACTTTTTTAGTGGTAAATACTAGTTATTTATTTTTTTTCTTAACATATAATTAATTGGAAGGTGAATTATGAAAAAATATATATTTCTGTTATTTTTATTAGGTGCCATGTTGTTTCAAAATGTAAGCGCTAGCGTAGATTATCCACTGAAAGAAATTAAAATGGAGAAAGAGGATAAGTTTATTAGTCCGAGTGATAAAATCGACCCTGATAAACCGATGGTTGCTATCACATTTGATGATGGTCCTACACGAGCAATCACTACTCAAATCTTGGATTGTCTAAAAGAAAACAATGCATATGCTACTTTTTTTGTCTTAGGTTCTAGAATTGAGGATGCAAAAGATATCTTAGAAAGAATGATTTTAGATGGACACGAAATAGGGAATCATAGTTTCACTCATAAGCAATTAAATGCGATTAGTAGAGAGAGCGTGGTAGATGAAATAGCAAAAGCAAATGATGCTATTTATGATGCCATCCATGAATACCCTATGATTATTCGTTTACCCTATGGAGAATCAAGCACCCAAGTCCAGGAACTTTGTGGCGACATGAATATTATTAAATGGACTATAGATAGTGAAGATTGGCGTAGTAAAAATAGTGATACCATTGTCAACAAAGTAATGGCTGAAGTACAGGATGGAAGTATCATCTTACTACATGACTTATATACATCTACTGCAGACGCTGCATGCATCTTAATTCCTAAGTTAATCGAGGAAGGATATCAATTAGTTACCGTTTCTCAATTATTATCATTTGATAATGAATAACTCATAGCGTATAATGTATCTATATCAAAAATGATAAAAGGAAATACTATGAAATATTTATTAGAAGGAAAAATATCTGTAAAAGCAGCTTTACAATCACCATATCGTGAAGTGTTAAGCGTTATGATGGATAAAAGTAGAAAAGATAGAGATACATGTTATATATTAAAACAAGCAAGAAATCAAAACATTGAAGTATCTTTAGTAGATAGAGAAGAAATCGATGCTTTATGTGAAGGAAAAACACATGGAGGAGTCATCGCTTATACAAGTGAGCGTAACTTCCAAACCCTTAGTGATGTGAAAAAGAAAAACATGTTTCTAGCAATTGTAGAAGGAGTAGAAGATCCATTCAATTTTGGATTTGTATTACGTTCTTTATATGCAGCTGGTGTGGATGCAATTATATTAGGTCCTAGAAACTGGACAACCGCTGCTACTACATTAGGGAAAGCTAGTGCTGGAGCAAGTGAGTTATTGCCAATGATTATCGCTGAAGATATGGGTGAAACATTAGCACAATTAAAAGCACTAGATGTAAATATCGTTTGTGCAAATCGTGATGATGATGCGATAGAAATGTATGACTATGATTTTAGTCAAAGTATTTGTATTTGTATTGGTGGAGAAAAAAGAGGTCTTTCAAAAGTAATCTTAAATGAAAGCGATCAAAACGTATACATCCCCTACCACAATGATTTCAAAAATGCATTAAGCGCTGCTAGTGCTTCTACTATATTAGCTTACGAGGTATTAAGACAAAGAAAATAAGGATGTTGTAAAACATCCTTTTTTTATTACTAGGCATATCCTTCTTGTTTATACTCATACTATATAGTAGTTAATTAATCTAATACGGATAAAAGCTTATTCTAATATATAAAAAATTAAAGTTCACATACTTATGTTATTATAAGTTTTAAATTTTAAAAAAGGAGGTATTATACAATGTTTTCAACACCATTAATATACGACATATGTATTATTTTGATTATAGGAATTTTGGTTATTCAAGGGTATGGAAAAGGATTCGTCCCTTCACTTCACTCTTTTGGTATCTTTGTTTCCATTGGTTTAGGGTTAGTGTTTAATGAGTCTCTTGCGTTATGGCTTACGCCATTTACTACAATGTCTTTTATTCCCATCGATATTCAACTATTGATTGTTCAATACTTGCCATTCATTTCTTTAATTATGATTATTATAATTATCAATTGTTTATGGAATTTAATCATGAACGTAATAGATATCGCTACTAAATTTACTTTATTATCATTTGCGAATCGATTAGCTGGTGCAACTTTTGGATTCATCAAAGCGATAATCCTTATCTTCCTATTAAGATACATCCTAATGGATGTATTAGAAATGTTAGATGCTGATATGTTATCCCAAATTCGTTTTTTCAATTATTTTACATTCTAATTAGTACGTACCTTGTACTTTTAATTGTAATCTAAAAAGCAACTCATTTTGATATGAGTTGCTTTTTAAATTATATTTTTCTTAATCCTTCTTCTAATCCTGTTTTACTAGATGTTTTATTATCTACTTGTTTGATTATTTTAGCAGGGCATCCAGCTACTACGACACCTGCTGGTACATCTTCAATAACTACTGCTCCCGCAGCTACTACACTTCCAGCTCCAATACGACATCCTTCAATGACAACTGCATTAGCACCGATTAAAACTCCGTCTTCTACAATAACAGGTGTTGCACTTGCTGGTTCTATAACTCCTGCTAATACCGTTCCAGCACCGATATGACAATTCTTACCTACTGTTGCTCTTCCACCTAGAATAGCTCCCATATCAATCATCGTACCTGCACCGATTACTGCTCCAATATTAATGGTAGCACCCATCATAATAACGGCATTGTCTCCAATTTCTACTTGATCACGAATAATTGCACCAGGTTCAATTCTAGCGTTTATTCCTTTTAAATCTAATAAAGGGATCGCCGAGTTTCTACAATCATTTTCCACATAGTAATCTAAGATTACTGCTTTATTTGCTTCTAATTGAGGTTCAATAATTGACCACTCTCCAATTAAGATTGGACTTTTTTTACATCCAAATTGTTGAACATCACTAAACTCTACTTTCTCACTTGCTTTAACAAACACTTTTACTGGTGTTTTCTTTTTTGAATCTCTAATAAACGTTATAATTTCTGTTGCTTCCACGGGTAATTACCTCTTTCTATTTACATAATTCATAATTGAACTGTGTAAAATCATTAATGCACTCATTGGCACCTAATTCTATTTGACTGGCATGTTTATTTGTAGGACCAACTCCTACAATATATCCAATACCACTTTCTTTTGCATGACTAATCCCAGCAGCACTATCCTCAAAAACCAATACATCTTTGGGATCTACTTCCAATACTGCGCATGCGTTACGATACATTTCTACTTTACTTAGATACGTTCCATCATCATACAAAATCTTAGTTGGATCAAAATAGTTTGTTAATGCGAATGTTTCCACAAAAAAATCAATATTATCTTTGATTGATGCACTCGCTATTGTAAAGGGTATTTGTTGTTGTTTCAAATAATCAAACAACGCAATAGCTCCCTCTACTAAATGTAAATGCTCGTTATCACTTAAACATATTTCACGATACATCGCTTCTTTTTGTTTTGAGTATACTTCACTCTCTACTTCATTCAAACTTGGATCCATCAAATGAATAATATCTATATTTTTAAGTCCTAGCATAGTGCCTGGTAATGCTTGTGCTAATGGTTTTTGACACATTAACTGAGACATCGCTTCCCAAGCAGTATGATGATATTCACTATCAAAGTATAATGTTCCATTAAAATCAAAGATTACTGCTTTAACATTCATGTGTATATCTCCTTATTTACTGAATAATACATTATTCATATTATACAAGCCGGCTTCTTTACTTGCAACAAAACTTGCTGCTTGTATCGCACCTAATACAAAGATATTTTTTGAATGTGCTTCATGTTTAATTTCAAGTACTTCATCATCTCCGGCAAAGATAACACTATGTTCTCCCACAATGCTTCCTCCACGAATCGCATGTACTCCTATTTCTTTCGCACGTTTGCTCATTCCTTCACGTCCGTTTACTACTTCATATTTTTTGTTTTCATTTAATACATCCACTAACATTTTAGCAGTTCCACTTGGTGAATCTATTTTCTTGTTGTGGTGTTTTTCAATTACTTCAATATCAAAACTGTCTTCTAATATTGGTGTAATTTGTTTTAACACTTCTTCTAACACCGTAATTCCCAATGAGAAATTAGCTGTATAGACAACTGGATGATGACATCCTAATTGTTTAATTTTTTGTATTTGACTTTCATTAAATCCCGTTGTCGCAAACACCACTGGCGTGTTTGTTTCACTTACATACGTACAAATCATATCTAAGTAACTCGGGTGTGAAAAATCAATAATTACATCTATTTCATTTGTTATTTCGCTTAAGTCATTTAATAATCCAAGCGATACAATACCACTGATATGATGTCCTTTTTCAATTAATTTTTGTTCGGCAATCTTACCCATTGTACCGTATCCTACTAATGCAACTTTCATTATTTCGCCATCACTTTCATTTCTTGAATCAACACTTGTTTATTCGATTCATTCATTGGGTATAAAGGTAAGCGATATCCTCCTACATTCATTCCCATTTGATTCATTGCTTCTTTTACTGGAATCGGATTTGTTTCAATAAATAAAGCATTGATTAAATCTAAATATTTCAATTGTAGCGCTACACTTTCTGCATGATTTCCATCATGGTATAGTGCTACAATATCATGTGTTTCTTGAGGTAGTATATTAGCTACTACACTAATTACACCTGCTGCTTTTAACGATAGTGAAGGAACGATCATATCATCGTTTCCTACATACAATACAAAATCATCACATACTAATTTAGCTATGTTTGCCATGTAAGAGATATCCCCACTCGCTTCTTTTATCGCTCCAATATTTTTATGAGCTGCTAATCTTTTTACGACACTACAAGGAATTGAACAACCTGTTCTTCCTGGTACATTATAAATAATTAAAGGAATATTTACTGCTTCTGCACATACTTTAAAATGTTGATACATTCCTTCTTCATTTGCTTTATTGTAGTAAGGTGAAATAACCAATAAGGCATCTGCACCCATTTTTTCATACTTTTTAGCATAGGTAATTTGTGTATTGGTGTTATTACTTCCCGCACCTACATAAATAGGAATGCGTTTATTTGCTTTTGCAATCACAAATTCCACAATACTTGCATCTTCTTCATGAGTTAATGTTGGAGTTTCTCCTGTAGTTCCTAAAACTAAAATTGCATCCGTATTATGTTCGATATGAAATTCTACTAATTGAGCTAATACATCAAAATTAATATCCCCTGCTTCATTAAATGGGGTAACTAATGCAACTATACTTCCTTTTACTAACATATTGAATCCTCCTCATATTGTCCAATTGCTACTTGTTTTGCTGGTCCATCCATATACACGCTATCTGCTACTTTTATAATTAAAGAGCCTAACGCTAAACGTACTTTTACGATATCGTTACTACGTTGTAACAGATGGGTAAACACGATACTTGCGCAACATCCAGTTCCACAAGCTTGCGTAATACCAACACCACGCTCATATGTCATAACATGAATATTTGCTTTATCTTCTATACACACAAAATTTACGTTTGTTTTTTGAGCGAATAGTGTGTGCTCACAAATTGCTTTTCCATATACTTCTACTTCTTCTATATTTATTTCATCAACGATGACTACACTGTGTATCGTACCTAAGAATACGCTATGTATCTCATAAGTTCTATCTAACACGTCCAATTGGTAGCTTTTCGCATCTGGAATCGGTTTGCTTAAACATAATGCATTCATATCCCAGTTGGGTTTCCCCATATCTATTTCTACTCTAAATGGTTGCTCTTGTTTCACATCTACCTTCATTGTCCCAGCCCCAGTTTCAATATCAAATTGAGATTGGTGTAAACCATGATGATACATATAATTCGCAAAACAACGAATTCCATTTCCACACATGGGAGCTACACTTCCATCTTGATTATAAAATAACATGGTTAATGGTTCACGTTTCACAACCATAAATCCATCTGCTCCTATCCCTGTATAAGGATGACACATTTGAATTGCTAATTGATCATATGTTGTATGTGCAATATCACTTTCTTCTACAATGATGAAGGTGTTTCCACATCCATGATGTTTCTCGAACGGAATCATAGTGTGATCTCTTCATCGCAATCGTTTTGAATTTGTTGCTCATATGTTTCTGGTTTTACTACCATTCGTGCATTTCCATCTTTCACAAATACAACTCCTAAACGATTGATTCGATTATAATTACTTGCCATACTAGATCCATAAGCTCCTGTACTATATACTGCTAGGATATCGCTACTTTCTACTTTAGGTAAGTGTGCTTCATGAATAATAATATCTCCACTCTCACAGCATTTCCCTGCAATGTCATATACTTGTGTCTTAGTTTCATTCATTTTATTCGCTATTTCACAATGATATTTTGCCCCATATAACGCAGGACGTATATTATCTGCCATTCCCCCATTGATAAAGGCAAACTGTTTGTTTTTAGTTTGTTTAATGAATCCAACTTCATATAATGTATATCCCGCTTCTGCAACAATGCTACGTCCTGGTTCCATACATACTTTTTCTAGTTGTAAGTCATATTTTTCAACATTATTTTGAATTGCTTCAATTAATGTTTTACACATTAACGGCGTAGGAGTCGGTTTGTCTTCACTCGTGTAAGTCACCCCAAATCCTCCTCCAATATTTAATACTTTTACTTTCATATCTAACGCTATGTTTGTATGATTGATAAATTGACACATTTTATGTATCGCTTCAACAAATCCTTGTCTTTCAAATATTTGAGACCCAATATGCGAATGAAATCCATCAAAACATACATATTCACTGTTGTTTATTTGTGTAATCATTCCATAAATATCGTCTTTTAAATCCACACTAATCCCAAACTTAGAGTCTGCGTTAGCCGTCATAATATATTCATGTGTATGTGCTTCTACTTTTGGATTTAATCGTATTAATACATGCACCTTTGTTTTTAATTCATTACTCATGTTTATTAGTTCATCTACTTCATATACATTATCAACGACAATTGTTTTTACTTGATACGTCAATGCTTGTCTCAACTCTTCTTTTGTCTTATTATTCCCATGAAAATAGATACGTTGTGGATTAAACTTACCTTTACTAGCTACATATAATTCTCCACCACTAACTACATCTAAACTTAAATCATACTGTATCAACTTATCTAGTAGTGCTTGACACGTAAATGCTTTCGATGCATAGATCACTTCTGTTTCAAACATTGGTGATACAAAGTGATTCTGATATGCTTCTATTTGTGCTTCTATTTGTGCTTCATCATATACATATAAAGGACTTCCACACTTCGCTATTAAAGCAACTACCTTTACCCCTGCAATTTCCATCATGTTTTTCATTGTATTTCTCCCTATAAAAAAAGCCAATAAGAGTAGTTTCTTATTGACATGTATCATATCATTAAGATAGCACCCCTTACTTACGTAAGACAATAATATAGTTGTTCACTATACTACCATGAATAAAGTATGCCTACTTTACTCATTCGGCGATTGTCCCTTTGTTTATACTATATATTTCGAATGCCTTCTCATATAAACATATTAACATATCGCGCCTCTATCATATTCACTTTTGTATATATTACCAAATATATTCATTTTCTACAATCTATTTTGTATAAATATATGAAATGTATACAAAATATTAACAGGAGGTAGACAATGAAAAAAATAATTACATACATCCTTGTATGTGCATTTATGATAAGTCCTATTCATGCACAATCAAAGGAAACCATATTAGTATATATAGAAGGACACGAGGCATTATATATAGCAGAATTATATAGTGATGAAATAAAAATAAAAGAAGTAAATACGAAGTTATATTTACCCCTTGTTTGTTTAGCTAATGAGAGTAGTACGATAGAAAGTGTAGATTTCAATAATTCCTATAGTTGTTTAATTGATTCTCTATCTGATGCATTTAATATAAAGATAGATCACTATGTAAGTTTAAACTTAGCTAAATTACTACAAGAATTAGATTTAGATTATCCAAAAGATGGTTCTATTAATACAATGAATAAGTTATGTACTAAGATAAAAGATGAAATAGGAATCTCTGAAATACTTAATTACAAGGACTATGTAGAAACTAGTTTAGGCTTTGATGACTTGTATGATTTTTATAAGTTATCTAAAAGTGATATTGAAATTACGCAGCATACATTAAACTACATTATCTTTGAAGATACGTATATTGCATTACAACAAGAGTTTCTACAAGTACCATAAACTAAATCCTTGGTATGCAATAAAAGTAAGGATATAAGGTACTACCAGCATTAATACAATACTTGTGACTAATACTTTCTTACCAAACTCTTTCTTAATGGCAACCAGTGTCATAATACACGGTATATTCATTGCGATATACATTAGATAGCACAATACTTTAAGTCGTTGTAACGGGTTAGAAAACAAGGTAGATACGAAGGTGTCAATGTCTCCTTGTGCCAATTGTGCATAATAAAAGAGTAGATTTTCTTTTGATAGTAAACCATAGATAGTAGAACTTCTCACAATATCATTTTCCATAAAGCTCAAAGGAGCAAACAATAAGGATAGATGAAATTGTTGAAATAGAAATTGAATCACAAAGACAAATATGATTGATAAGAGTAACACAAAAAATACTTTCTTAATGAATCCCTCTAATTCATGGATACTCTTTTTCATGATTACACGAAAGACAGGAAACTGATAAGAAGGCAATTCAAGCACAAACACTTCTTTATGTGCACGATTTAATACACTTCCTACCAGTAATGATACAAGGATAGATAAAGAATATAAAAACAACAAGACAAGCAATTCCATCTCTGGAAAAAACACACCCGTAAACAATAGAAAGATTGGTAATTTAGCACTACATGAGATAAATGGGATCATGAGTGCACATACGATTCTTTCTTTTTTATTATCTAACATCCGAGTTGCCATAATGGCTGGCACATTACATCCGAATCCTATAAATAAAGGAATGACGCTTTTTCCTGATAAATGAAAGATACTCATAAAAGGATCCATCAAATAGGCAATTCTAGCGACATATCCACTTTCTTCAATAATTGATAATAATACAAAGATAAAAAATAGAAAAGGGATAAACCCTAGCATACTTTGAAAGAGGGTTAAACATAACATCACTATACTTTCTACATAGATAGGTATGTGTACACTACTTAATAGTTGATCATATCCCATTTGCAGGGCATAGTTTAATCCATCCGCAATTGGTTGAGAGAGACTATACAGTATCGCAACACTTGATATAAGGATAAATAACATCAATGGAATTCCATACAGTGGATGTAGTAACACTTCATCAAAAGCATATTCTTTATGTACTTTATGTAAGTGTAATTGATCAAAGTCTCGCTCATTAATAATTTGAGTATTACTTACCTTATTTCTCAAAAATAAATCAATGATTGATTCTCGATTATTAAATCCAGAATATATAATAGGTAGTTTCAAATAGTTTGAAAACGACTCTATTTTTTTAGTACTAATCGTTTCTGGAATAAAGTTTAATATAATCATCATTTTCACATTCAACTGTTTCAATTGATTCGTTAGATGTAATTGTCTTTTCACATCTCGATAATCAATCACATTCACAATTAAATCAATCTTATTTTCATCTAAATATTGTTTTGTATACGTTTCTTCTGCACTCACATGATGTAAGTCATAAACCCCTGGTAAATCAACAAACTGAATTGCTTTCCCTTTGTGTGTATAGTCTACGATACTTGCTTCGACACTAACCCCTAAGTAATTGGCAACCTTTAGATTAGAACCACTTAAATAATTAATCCAAGTAGACTTCCCTACATTGGGATTTCCTACAAATGCTATTTTATACATAAGGCGTTACCTGTATCTCAAAAGCCAATCGTCTTGAAAACGCAACCCGATTACCTTCTATCTCGATAATCATAGGAAACACTTTATGCTTCTTTATTACCTTAATTAAACTACCCTGCTTTATTTGATACTTTCTAAGCATTGCAGCTTCTCTTTTAATCACATATACATTATCTACAATATATTCTCTATTCTCAAATGTTTCTATTAGTCTCACGTTTCCACCTCTTGTTATTTATACCAATTCTCATATGCGAATTATGTAGAAGGATGAAGAGTTTTATATTTCAAATATTACACACAAAAAAAGTTGAGCGTTAATAGTTAGTATAGTCCAAAAAAAATACAGCATAACAAACTAACATGCTTTATCATGAAACATGACGTTTGATCTTAGCAATAAAATAGATAATAATATCTATTTTCATACTTTACCACTGCTTATGTAACAAGTCATTTTATTTCATTAAGTTACATATTCATACATTTAGATGTAAATGGGTTACTGTTTTGTGGTATAATCTCTTATGTAAATAAAAGGAGAAAATAAATATGAAAAAATTAGACTATATAAAAGATGCAGTAATCGCAAGAAATGCGAATGATCCTGAATTCCTACAAGCGGTAGAAGAAGTATTAGATTCTTTAGAAATCGTTGTAGAGAAAAGACCAGAATTATTAACTACTGGTGTAATTGAACGAATTGTAGAGCCTGAAAGACAAATTATGTTCCGTGTTTCTTGGGTAGACGACAAAGGTGTTGTTCAAGTCAATCGTGGATTCAGAGTTCAATTCAATAGTGCTATTGGTCCATACAAAGGTGGTTTACGTTTTCATCCTTCTGTAAACTTAAGTATTGTTAAATTCTTAGGTTTCGAACAAATTTTCAAAAATGCCTTAACAACATTACCAATGGGTGGTGGAAAAGGAGGTAGTGATTTTGATCCTAAAGGTAAAACGGATGGAGAAATCATGCGCTTCTGTCAAAGTTTTATGACTGAATTATCTAGACACATCGGTCAATTCACAGATGTTCCAGCAGGTGACATCGGTGTTGGTGGTCGTGAAATCGGATATATGTTTGGACAATATAAAAAATTGAGAAATGAATTTAGTGGTGTATTAACTGGAAAAGGATTAACATGGGGTGGTTCTCTTGCAAGAACTGAAGCTACAGGTTATGGTCTATGTTATTTAACAGATGCTATGCTAAAAGATCACAATGAAACTTTCATGAATAAAACAACGCTTATTTCTGGTAGTGGAAATGTCGCTATTTATGCTTGTCAAAAAGCAACAGCACTAGGTGCTAAAGTAGTAGCTATGTCAGATTCACAAGGATTTGTATATGATCCTAACGGAATTAACTTAGATGTAATGAAAGAATTAAAAGAAGTAAAACGTGCACGTATTAGTGAATACGTAACTATCGTTAGTGGTGCTACGTATACTGCAGGTTGTGCAAATATATGGAATGTTAAATGTGATATCGCGCTTCCTTGTGCTACTCAAAATGAATTGGATGGAACTGCAGCAAAAACTTTATTGAACAATGGTTGTATTGCTGTTGCTGAAGGTGCTAACATGCCTTGTACTCCAGAAGCAATTGAAGTATTCCAAACAAATAATGTATTATACGCTCCAGGTAAAGCAAGTAATGCTGGTGGAGTTGCTACTTCAGGATTAGAAATGACTCAAAACTCAATGCGTATGAGTTGGTCTTTTGAAGAAGTAGATGCAAAACTAAAAGAAATAATGGAAACTATCTATGCAGATATTTCTACTACTGCCAAAGAATTTGGAGTAGAAGATAACTTTGTTGCAGGTGCCAACATTGCAGGATTCTTAAAAGTTGCTGACGCAATGATTTCTCAAGGAATCTAATACAGATAAAATAAACGACTAAGAAACAATACACATGTTTCTTAGTCGTTTTATTTATTGAATTCACTACTATTACTTATAAGATGACACGAACCTTTTTATTAAAAGTAGGAGTCGATTCATTTAGTTTTATCTATCTTCCAAGAAATGAATTAAATAAAAATCGCATATGCATATTATGAACTCTTATATGCTATAATTACATATAGTCAAATAATTCATAATATTCTACAAGGAGGTATAATTATGATTGTTAAAAACGTATTAAATCAGTGTCGTATTGAAGAAGTAGTAAATGCATTAATGAGTGCCTACTATATAGATGATTCAAAACAGGATAGTATCTATAGTAAACATGAGACTTGCATAGAAGAATTAAATAAATTAACACCCAAACAAAGTGAACACATTGTATTTGGTGTAAACTTCGAAGAATTTGGAGAATTCAACTTACAACTTATGGTGTATAAACTAAGTGATCTGAACCAAGATTTTGATTTACAAAATGCACTTGAATCACTTCGTAATATCGATACCTTATCGAACTTAGAAATAAAAACGATATTAGCTGCTAGTAAGTTAGCAGAAAGTCATAATATCTTAAGCATCCCTTGGGAAGAAGTATTAGGTTATGAAGTAAATGAACAAAATATTATAGACATTGGAGCCGCTAATTTTATTGCTGCTATTCTTCATGAAATGACCTTCTTTGGTTTTAATAAAGAAGAGAGTGTTATCCCATGTATGCAATCAGAAAATTCAAGTGCAACCGTACATAAGAAAGACTTAATTAGTATCGAAGATTTATATAAGAAACTAGGCATTGAAGATGTACAAACTTCAGAAGAACGAGAACAAGAAGAAAGAGATGTACTCATTGAGTGTGCTAAAAATTTAACACACACTTACACAATGTTACAACGTTGTATCTAATAAGAAAGTAGCGAAATTAATCGCTACTTTTTTTTATATTTAAAACAATAAGGCGCATGATTATTCATGACTCCAATTGCTTCTAAGTAAGAGAATGTCGTCACACTGCCCATAAAAGAGAAGCCTCTTTTCTTCAAATCTTTACTCACTGCATCTGACAGTGCATTTGTTGTTGTATGGGTATCATAGGGCATAGCTACTACCTCATGATTAGTAAATGAATGTATATATGCATCAAAGCTATTAAACTCCTCTTGCACTCTTATAAATGCTTGTGCATTTTTAATCGTTGCTTTAATTTTAGCTGAGTTACGTACGATATTTTTATTGTTCATTAACTCCGTTATTTTAGAATCCCCATAGTTTGCAATCTTCTTATAATCATAGTGATCAAACGCTTCTTTAAAGTATTCCCTCTTCTTTAAGATAATCAACCAAGATAATCCACAATGAAACGATTCCAACAACAACATTTCAAATAGGTAGCGATCCTCATGGGAAGCTACTCCCCATTCTTCATCGTGATATTGTTGATAAAGTTCCGATTTTTCAAGATTAGGCCATGCACATCGTTTCATTAATTGAATACTAATTGCATCATGATATGAGGACACCCTTCATCATAATGTACGCCTCCAAATTCCGTATAGCCACATTTTGCATAAAATGGTTTTGCGCTCACTTGTGCAGATAATTCAATACCTTTACCACCTAATTCAATCACCTTTAATCTAGCACCTTCCATAATTTTACTACCTAGCCCTAAAGATCTACATTTCTTTAATACGCATATTCTTCCACAGTGGTATGTTTGTGTATCTTCTTCAATGAAAATACGACATGTCGCTACTACTTCATCTTCAACAATAAATTCTAAGTGATGTGAGATACTATCTATAGTATCGAACTCCCCTTCTTTTGAAAACCCTTGTTCTTCAACAAACACTTCTTGTCTAACCTTAAAGCACTCTTGTGCTTGATTGTAATTTACCCATCTAGTTTTCATCGTATATCCTCCAAATTTGTATGTATATTATACCATCTTTATCAACAAATGTTTTACTCATCTTACCCCAAAGAAAAAAGACCTTATCGGTCTTATACTTCTCTATTATACAATAATACAACATCCTTTTTAGAACGATTAAAATTCATAATAAATAAGATATTTAGTATCGTAGCTCCTACAATAATATAAGGAATAAACATTACTTCTCCTAACAATCCACCTATCATTCCACCCAATACAGAACCACAGGATGTAAGTACGGTAAAGATTCCATTGAACCTTCCTCTTTTTTCATTAGGTACATAACTTTGCGTAGCACTGATTCGTATCGTAAATGATGTGACTGCCAATAAACCTACAATTAAGTATATCCCTATCATCAAGTAAAATGGTGAGAAGAAGAAGAAAACATCTCCAATGGATACAGCTGCATATACAAATAATGCAATTGCATATTTTTTATCTTTCGGATATTGAATTTTATAGTGTACTACTCCACCAATCATTCTCCCCAGTGTTTGAGAACTCATAACTAATGAATATTTAGTTGCACCTAAACCTGGTGTAATTTCAAAGAAAGGAAGCAATAAACTTCTTACCGCTCCTTGTGCGATAGCAGATAACGCAAAATACTTTGTAACTGCCATCAATCCTTTTTCTTGTTTCAAATAAGATAATCCTTCTTTGAATTCAGTTTTAAAACTAAATGCTTTATGCTCTTCATATTGAACTTGGCTTTCATCAACATCAATTGCCATTTCACAAAGACTAGCTATTAAAAACGAGATCGCATTTACCACAAATAATGGGAATAATCCCAATGTGTTATATACTACTGCTGCTACTGGAACCATCAATGTATTTGCTAGTGGATACAAAAGACTTCCTATCGAATATGCCTTAGAGTAGTTTCCTTCACTAATAAGCGTAGGATAGAAACTTTCATATGCTACATTATAAATGGAACTCAATATCCCAACGATAAACCCTACTCCTAAGTAGACAAAGTAATTAAAATAATCAAAGTATGCCATCACAGAGGCCATCGCAAAGATCACGAAAAAGATAAAGTCTAACATATAAATCATCTTACGTCTTGAATAGCGATCCACAAATGGTCCTGCTACCATTGGAATAATCATTCCTGGTATCATGATTGCCGCCATAAAGAACGAATATAAAAGCGTTGAATTTGTTTTCTCAAATATAATTAATCCTAATGCAAAATTACTTAATGCACCACCAAACATAGAAATTACACTTCCTACAGTAATGATAGTAAAATTTTTAGTTCATAACTTCTCCATATGTAATCCCTCCCTTTAGTCATCCAATCCTTTCAATGCTTTATTGCGTATTGTATATATAGCTGCAAAAACAATTAGGCAAGTACAACTAATAAAGACACTAATAACTCCTAAATATTCAATTAATATTCCTGCCACCACCATCGCAAGCGGTGATGCAACTGTTGCTAATGTTGAACGAATCGCCATTACTCTTCCCATAAAATTACTATCTACTCGTTTTGCATAACTTACATTTAATGGCAGTTGAATGTATGCACCATTGAATCCTAAACTAAGTGAACCCATAAATAATAACCCACTAAATAAGGTCCAATGAATATACCCACCTTGCATTAAGAAATAGGCAACAATAAAAATTATACTAATGAAAATCAATCGAGTAAATCCGATTTGTATCGCCATAGAAACTTTCTTTATTAATTTTTCTCCATAGATGAGTGCCCCTATAATACTTCCTACACTTAGTCCTACACTTGTAACTGCTAAGACCATAGGATGTAAATCAAAATGAGTGTTGATCAAATAAGGAATACTGATTGCAAATATACCTGTTAAACAAACATTTATTAACACACTACATTTCGCTACCGCTAGTAACTCTTTGCGTTCATATAGATAGGTAAAGCCTTCTTTTACTTCTTGCATAAAATCTGTTTTTTCTTTTACTTCTGCTTTTTCTTCATGTACTTTAATAAATAGCTCACATATACTTGCAAAAATAAAGGTAGCAGCATTAATTACTAATAATATCTTATATCCAAAAATAGCATATAGTGTTGCCCCACTAATCACTCCTATTATAGAAGTTAAATCAAATAACACACTGAATAACGAATATGCTTTTTGTAGTTTATCCTTATGAACAATTAATGGAATAATACTTGAACTCGCTGGCTGTGCCATGCTAGATACAATCGTATTAATTGTTGCATTGGCAATTACCGCAATCCATATATACGTATTAGATACTCCCATAAATAAGATAATAGCAAGTGCTAAATCAGTAATACCAAACAAAAAATCACATACAACAATACACTTTTTTTTAGAAAAACGATCACTATATGCTCCCATGATTGGTGTAAGAACTAATTGTATAATAGTAGTATATGCTAAAAACAAGGACATCATAATCGCACTTCCACTTAAATCTAAGATAAATAGACTCGTTGCGAAATTGCATAACATGCTTCCTATATATGAAACTAGACTTCCAAAATAGAAGAGTGAAAAATTACGTTCTTTTAGTAATTGCATATAATCCCCCTTTTTGCACTCCTATTATAGCGAAGTTGTCTTATAAATATCAACTATGAATTTTATTAAGCATTTATTAAAGCTTATTTCATATTCGTTTCCTGTTGTAACTCTTTGCTTACGTATGATTCGTTTTATTTCTTAGCTAACACGACATGTCGCTGCCTTTATATTCATTATTTATCTATTCTATCCCATCTCTTTTTATTAATTTAGTAATCTCAGTTCC
>CAMQRS010000030.1 GCA_947036815.1 uncultured Erysipelotrichaceae bacterium | reverse complement strand
CATAAAGCCCTTATAGGGCTGGTGAAAACCACTGAATTTTTCAGTGGTTTTTATTTGTGATACACCAATTTTTTAATCTGAGTAAACTACTCGGTATATGGTGATGGAATAAGGCAGTCTGGTAGTTTAATGCAATACATGTATTTGGCGTTAATTACATTTACTATGTATCTATATCGTAGTTCATCTGCATACTACTTTGCTTTTTCTTTAATTAAGTGAAGATGTGGTGTATACTTAATAAAGCATTTAGGGGGAATTGAAGTTGAAAAAATATATAGCAGATTTAAAAAAAGAGTTTAAAAATTATAATTTATCTACCTTTATCAAGGATTTGTTAGCAGGTATTACCTTGGCTGCAGTGGCGTTGCCATTGGCATTAGCATTTGGTGTAAGTAGTGGTGCAGGAGCAATCGCTGGGCTTATTAGTGCTGTTTTTGCAGGATTAATCATGGGAACATTGTCTGGTGCAAGTTATCAGGTTAGTGGACCAACGGGTGCTATGAGTGCCATTTTGTTTGGATTATATGCCATGTATGGATTCGAAAGTGTATTCATTACTGGATTTTTAGCAGGTATATTATTGTTGATTTGCAGTTTATTTAAAGTAGGTAGAATTGTTTCTTTTATTCCAAATTCAGTGATGTGTGGGTTTACGAGTGGGGTAGCCATCATTATAGCCACTGGACAGATTAATAATTTCTTTGGTTCTTATTCAGAAGGAGCAACGAGTGTTGAACAATTTACCTATTATATAGAACATGGATTTAGTGTTCATATTCCAACCTTGATGATTGGATTGCTAGTGGTGTTCATTATGTTCGCATGGCCTAAGAAATGGAAATTGGTTCCATCATCATTAATCGCATTGATTGTTGCATTAATTATAAACATGCTCTTTGATTTAGATGTTGCACAAGTAGGAGATATACCAGCAACACTAATTGCAGATGATAGACTACGTTTACTATCAATCAATGCAGCACAAATAAAAGTACTGATTATACCGGCTATTTCTATTGCTTCGCTAGTAATGATTGAGACACTATTGTGTGGAGCAAGTGGTGGTAAAATGAAGGATGAAAAGATGAATGCTGATCGTGAATTATTTGCACAAGGAATAGGGAATATAATCATCCCTATGTTCGGAGGAATACCAGCTACTGCAGTTATCGCTAGAACGAGTGTCGCTATTAAGTCAGGAGCTCAAACTCGTGTTGTTAGTATCGTACATTCTTTAGTATTGATTGCATCTATGTTTTTATTAAGTCCGTTTATATCTAAGATACCAATGGCTTCATTAGCAGGAGTATTGATGGTTACATCGATACGAATGAATGCATGGAAAGATATCAATCATATGTTTTCTAAGAAATTAAAAACAAGTATCTCTCAATTTTTAATAACAATGGTAGCTACTGTTGTTTTTGATTTGACGGTAGCTATTATATTGGGTGTTTTCTTATCTATGCTGTTATTTGTATTACGTCATAGTGAATTACATATTGTTGTTAGTAAAGTGGATACCACTAGAATTGGTGTACCTTTACAACATCATCATGAAGATACGTCAATCCTTTATGTAAGTGGTCCTCTGTTTTTTGGAACTCAGGAAAAACTATTTGAGATAGTGGAGCATGAATGTCAAAATAATTCATCTGTGATTATCTCAATGCGCGGAGTGCCTAGTATTGATGAGAGTGGTGTCGAAGAATTGGCATCCATCTATCAATTAGGAAAATCAAATAATTGTGAGATATATTTATGTGGATTACAGGAAGAAATATATAAACAATTAGAACGTCATGAATTATTAGAAGTGTATGATTTAACAATATGCTGGGATGCAATTGCAGCAATACAACTAATTGATTCTCAATATGATAAATAAACAAGGGAAAACAATCATTGCATATGTGTGTATCGCATGTTTATTCATGGGGTATGTAGATGCAGTGATTCAACCAGCGTACATGGTTAAATCAATTATAAAAATAATGTTATTTATTGGTGGACCTTGTATCTATGCTTATGTATTTAAAACGAATGAATTAGTTCGCTTATTCAAATATCAACGTAAGGGAATCAATGTTGCTGTATTATTTGGAATCATAATATTTATTATTATTTTTGTTGGATATATACTTTTTTCTAAAGTGTTTGATTTCAGTGGGATTACAGCTTCATTAACAAAAAATATAGGAGTATCAAAGGATAATTTTCTTTATGTTTCTTTATATATATCACTTATGAATTCATTGTTAGAAGAATTTTTCTTTAGAGGCTTTGGTTTCATTATTCTACAAAAGCACACAAGTTTAAAGTTTGCTTATTTATTTAGTTCACTTGCTTTTGCCTTATATCACATTGCGATGATGATTGGATGGTTTGATTGGTATGTATTTATCCCTGCAATTGCTTCATTAATGATTGGTGGTTGCATCTTTAATTACGTCAATTATAAGTATCAAAGCATTTATGTATCTTGGTTTATTCATTTGTCTGCCAATGTAGCAATTAATTTGATTGGCGCACACTTGTTTCATATCATTTAGATAGAAAATCATCAATCATGTGAATACAGATAGTTCATATGATTTTATTCTTAATAAGAAGGATAGAATAGTGATTAAAAGTAAAGGAGGGAATACATTTGCAAGTGATAGCACTGCTTAGAGGAGTAACACCGATAGGAAAAAACAAAATACCTAAAATGAGTTACGTAGTAGAAATATTAGAAGAAGCAGGATTTAAGAATGTAAAAACGTTTATTCAGAGTGGGAATGTTATTTTAGATACAGAGATGAATGATGAAGAGACTGCAACCCTTATACACGATACAATTGCTGATAAAATTGGAGCGAAATTAAGTGTTATTATCAAAAGAAAGGCAGATTTTGCTTTGGTGTTAAGTCAAAACCCGTATGATGAAAATATGGATGTATCTAGAATACATGTGACATTTACTAATGATACATATAACCAATTAACTCTTAATACTATATTAGAAAAAGAATATGGAGATGAATTGTTGAATGATGGAGATGCTTGTTTCTTCATGCATTTGCCACGAGAATCAAGTAAAAAAGTATTAAATAATAATTATCTAGAAAGAAAATTGAAGATTGTAGCTACTACAAGAAAGTTGACTGTAGTAAAAAAACTTTATAATCTCTTAGATAAAACAAAAAGACATATCCAATGGTGATATGTCTTTTTGTTTAAATTATTTAGGTATCCAATTATGATGGATACAAGCTTTTTGTATTCCGTCTTCGATATTAGTATCAGTAATATAATCTGCTTTTTCCTTGAGTGCATCACAAGCGTTTCCCATAGCGATGCAATACCAATCTTTTTTGAACATAACTAAATCATTATAATCATCCCCAAATACAACCACATCTTTAATGTCTGCTTGAAGATGATTCATCATCGAAATGATTCCCTTATCTTTTGCATCGTATTGAAAGATTAAATATGCATTCACGAAGCGAAGGTGTCCTAGTGTATGAATCAAAGTAAGTTTATGTTCATCAGCTGCAGAGATAGATAAATATATTTTATATATTTGCTTAACACTAGTGTAATCGAATTGCTCATCAATAATATACGTTGTATCTTCTTGGCGTTCTCCAACTTGGTTACGAAATAAATCGTCTTCGCCATAACATGCGATAGAATCATCTAGTGCTAGTAAATAACCAATCCCTAATTGCTTCGCTTGTGTAATTAATGTTTTTGCTGCTGTTAGATCTAGTGGAGTGTTGATAATTAGTTCATTATTAAGGACTAAACCACCTCCACCACAACATACCATATTCTTAATATGTACTGATTCCATAAATGTTCTTGCCTTATAGTGTGCTCTCCCTGTTGCAATACATATAAAGTGTCCAGAATCTTCCAATAGTTTAAGTGTAGTTAGTGCACTAGGAATTATTTGTTTAGTGGTATTATTCGTTAAAGTACCATCAATATCGAAAAAGAAATATTTTTTGTTCATGTTATTACCTCATAAAAAGTATAACATAGGACATCCGCCTATGCTATGTAAAGCATTTCACATATGTATAAGTAGGAGGGTTATATATATGGAAAGTTCAAATAGAGTATTTCAAGTAGGGAATATAGGAATTGCAGTGAATAAGATGCAAGCGTATATGAATGTGTTTCAATACTTTAAGTTAATCAGTAATCGTTTAGATCAAGATGGTGTGTTTGGAAGTGATACAAAAACATCAATTCAAGAATTTCAAAAATATGCAAAATTGAATGTGGATGGTATTGTAGGAGAAAATACATGGGATGCAATGATAGCACAATTAAAAAAACTTAATGTGTTTCCCAATGTACCAGTAGCTTCTAGTTCATATTATCTAACAATAGGGTCTCAAGATTTATCAGTATATGAGATGCAAAAATATTTAAATCGAATTAATGTAGCGAGTCCAAGTGACAAACTACTAGAAGATGGAATTTATGGAACGAATACGCAAAGAGCAGTAAAAAACTACCAAATTAAAAATGGATTAGGTATTGATGGAGTCTTAGGTTGGAAGACATGGGATTCAATTATAAATGAATATTTAAATCTTATTTAATTACAGAGTGCAATAGCACTCTGTTTTTGGTAGAATAGGAATGGAGGATTTTATGCAACAAATTAAAGAAGATCAATTTTCACAAGCATATGAGTTATTACGTAGCTCATTTAGTAAAGGAGAACTTCGTACATATGATGATTTAAAACAAAAATATGAAGAAGGTAAAATACATATAAATATACTAAAAGACGGAGATACTATTCAAGGGGTTTGTGCGTTTTGGAACGTATTAGAGTATACATATATTGAATATTTATGTATTGATAAAAAATATCAAAATTTAGGGCTTGGTAGTAAAATATTACAAGCATTCAATGATGGAAAAGTAATCTTAGAAGTAAGTAAAATCGAAGATGAAGAATCTAAAAAACGGGTTCAATTTTATGAAAGAAATAATTTTCATTATTATCCGATCGGATTTCAACAACCGGCATTGCATGAAGTATTAAATACACATGACTTACATGTAATGAGTTGTCCGAATGCAGTTGATGAGAAAGAATACGAGCGCATCATAAGTGAATTATTTGCTTATGTATACGCATGTGAAAGATAGGGGAAAATATGAGTATAGTTACAGTAGAAAAAGTATCACATAGTTTTGGAGGAAGACAAATTTTAGAAGAAGTGTCTTTTCGCATGAACAATGGAGAACATATTGGATTGGTAGGAGCAAATGGAGAAGGTAAATCTACTTTCTTGAATATAGTAACTGGTAAACTAACACCAGAACAAGGAAAAGTGGAGTGGTGTAATCGTATTACGAGTGGATACTTGGACCAACATTCGCTAATGAAACAAGGATTAACTATTCGTGAAGTATTACAAACTGCGTTTAGTCATTTATTTGATTTAGAAAAAGAAATGCTAGAATTGTATGAAAAAATGTGTGATTGTAGCGATGATGAAATGAATAAATATATGAATGATGTTGGTGAAATTCAAGATATTATGGAAAACAACGGATTTTATATTATTGATACTAAAATAAATGAAATAGCTCAAGGGCTTGGATTAATGGATATTGGATTAGAAAAAGAAGTGGGACAGTTAAGTGGTGGACAGAGAAGTAAAGTATTACTTACGAAGTTATTACTTGAAAACCCAATGATTCTTATACTGGATGAGCCAACAAACTATTTGGATGAAGAACATATCAATTGGTTACGTAACTTCCTTCAAAATTATGAAAATGCATTTATTCTTGTATCACATGATATTCCATTCTTAAATAGTGTGACAAACTTAATTTATCATGTAGAAAATTGTGAAATGACGCGCTATTCAGGAGATTATGAATACTTCTTAGAACAACATGCGTTAAAGAAAAGACAAGCTGAATCAGCGTACAACAAGCAACAAAAAGAAATTGATAACTTAGAAGATTTCATCGCTAGAAATAAAGCGAGAGTTGCAACTCGTAATATGGCAAATTCACGTCAAAAGAAATTAGATAAAATGCAAGTGTTGACGAAACCTAAAGATAAACCAAAACCAGTGTTTGGTTTCATGGAAGCAAGAACGCCAGGCCGTGTTATCTTTGAATGTAAGGATTTAGTTATTGGATATAATGAACCATTAACTGCTCCATTGAATTTCTTGATGGAACGTAATCAAAAAATTGCGATCAAAGGAGTCAATGGATTAGGGAAAACAACGTTACTTAAAACATTGTTAGGAATTATCCCACCTTTTGCAGGAGATGTTGAAGTAGATGGATTTAGCGTGCCAGGATTTTTTGCTCAAGAAGATAGTAAAAATACAAAAACGGCGCTGGATTATATATGGAATGAATTTCCGGGTTGCACCAATGGAGAAATCCGTTCAATGTTAGCTAAATGTGGACTTACAACAGACCATATTGAAAGTGCAGTATATGTATTAAGTGGTGGAGAGCAAGCCAAGGTCCGTTTATGTAAGATTATGAATCGTGAATGTAATGTGTTAGTGTTGGATGAGCCGACGAACCATTTAGATGTAGAAGCTAAAGAAGAATTGAAAAGAGCAGTGAAACAATTTAAGGGTAGCGTCATCTTAGTATCTCATGAACCTGAATTTTATCAAGATATCGTAAGTGAAGTTTACAACCTTGAAGACTGGACAACGAAAATAATATAATTCACATAAAGTAGGCGTGTTATATATGAAATAATTGGAATATTAATGACACAATAAGTAATCATATAATCAAGAATTAAGTTGTTCAATGTAATTTTTTTACATTGAACTTTTTTTTTATGTCTTGTCACTTAAAAATATGGTATTATTAAAGAGATTGAGGTGAGGATATGAAGGTAGCAAAAATCTATATCGAATATGAACATATGGCTTTAAACCAAAGCTATCTTTATACTTGCGAATACTTAAATATCGAACGTGGTATGAGAGTTATTGTGAATTTTGCGAATAAAGATATTGTTGGATTTGTAGAAGAAGTAATGGAGATGAATCCACAAGAGCTTGAAAGCATGAGTTATACAATAAAATCGGTCGTATCATTACTTGATAAGGAATCATTATTAAATGATGAATTACTAGAGTTAGCAAACTATATGTCAAAGAAAACAGTGGCACCATATATCAGTTGTTTAAGTGCTATGTTGCCTTCTAAGTTAAAACCTAGAAGTAGTGCAAAACCAATCAAAAAAGAAGTATGGGTTGTGTTTAAACAAGAACGACAAGTGAAGACAAAGAAACAATCTGAAGCGATGGAGTATATACAGCAAATGCGTGAACTCAGTCGTGCTAGCTTTAATAAAAAATATAAAACGCAACTAACGTATTTATTAAGTGTAGATGTAGTGTATTTAGAAGAAAGAGAAGCGATAACAGCTTTTCGTGAAGTATATGAAGACCAAGCAATATCTCTAGTGGATATGCAGGTTCAAGCAATACGACAAATGGATTGTGATGCACATAACGTATATTTATTACACGGGGTAACCGGTAGTGGAAAAACGGAAGTGTTTCTACAAATGGCTCAAAAAGAAATAGATAAAAATAAACAAGTGTTAATCTTAGTGCCTGAAATATCACTAACTCCTCAAATGGTGAAACGAGTAAAAGCAAGATTTAAAGATCAAGTAGCAATTTATCACTCTTCCTTGAATAACCAAGAAAAATATGAGCAATACCAAAAGGTAGCTCGTAATGAAGTGAACATTGTGGTAGGAACTAGAAGTGGTGTATTTATGCCATTCACAAATTTAGGGCTAATCATTATGGATGAAGAGCATGATCAATCCTATAAACAAGCATCAACGCCTAAGTATCATACAAAAGATATGGCAATTAGACGTGGAGAATATCATCAGTGTAAGGTATTACTGGCAAGTGCTACGCCTTCGCTAGAAAGTTATGCGAGAGCGCTTAAAGGCGTATATACATTGGTAGAGATGAAACATCGTATCTTCAATAGTATGCCTAAAACAAGCGTTATTGATATGCAAAAGGCAATGCGTAACAATGAGAATTACATGTTGAGTGATACGCTAAAACAAGCGATTAAACAAAGATTAGATGCTCATGAACAATGTATCATCTTATTGAATCGAAGAGGATATGCTCCCATCTTAAGATGTATAGATTGTGGAAGTATTAAGATGTGTCCCCATTGTGAGTTAGCACTAAACTTTCATAAAACAAGTCAACGTCTAGTTTGTCATACGTGTGGCTATTCACAAGTTAGTATTTATGAATGTGAAAGCTGCCACAGTAAAAATTTAAAGTATGTAGGAATGGGTACACAAAAACTTGAAGAGTATATACAAGAATGCTTTAGTAATGCCAATATTGTGCGAATGGATGCAGATACAACGAATACCAAAAATGCACATCAGAAATTATTAGATAAGTTTGAGCGAGAAGGCGACATATTGCTAGGCACTCAAATGATCGCAAAAGGATTAGATTATGAAAGGGTTACATTAGTAGGTGTTGTGAATGGAGATGTCTTGTTGAATCGAAGTGATTATCGTTGTGCAGAACTTACCTTCGATCTACTTGTACAAGCAAGTGGAAGAAGTGGAAGAGGGAAGCATGCAGGAGAAGTATACATTCAAGTGTATGATCCCAACCACTATGCCATACAATGTGCATTAAATCATGACTATAAAAGTTTCTTTTATCAAGAGATGAAATTTCGACATTTAGCAAATTATCCCCCATATCTATATATAAGTAGTATAATAGTATCGCACAAGGAAGAATCAATAGTAAAAAGAGAAATACAGGAAATTCAACAATTGTTATTGGAGAATACAGAAGATAACTTTCGTTTGTTAGGGCCTATTGCCCTGTTAAAAATACAAGATATGTATCGATATCGAATTATTATTAAATCCAAGCAGGAGACAAGTATGGCAGACGCATTGATGCATGTATACAAAGTGCATAATGAAACAAGAAAAAAAAGTAGAATTGAAGTAAATATCAATCCATATACGATGGATTAAGGAGAAATAAAATGCAAGTAAGAAAACAAGCTCATAGAATATTAATGGATGTATGTATGTATAATCGCTATAGTAATTTAGCGTTAAAAGAAGATATAAATGAATTTCAACAAGTGGATAAAGCACTGATCACGAATATAGTATATGGAACATTACAAAACTATCGTTATGTTCGTTATTTATGGATTACGTTTGCAGATACAATTCCACCAGAAGATATTCAAATATTGATTGATATGAGTGTATACCAATTAGTATTTATGGATCGTGTACCTGAATATGCAATTATCAATGATGCAGTAGAAATTTCTAAAATAGTATATGAAGGAAAATTTGAAAAATTTGTGAATGCTGTGCTACGTAACTTTGTGCGTAATCCAAGACGTGCTGTCGAAGGTGGAGAAGTAGATCGCTTCGCTACTCGTAATAGTTATCCATCATGGGTAATTAATATGTGGACTAAACAATACGGTAAAGAAAACATGATTAAAATATGTGAAACAATGAATAAGGCACCAATCCAATGTGCTCGTGTTAATACATTAAAAATTACAAAAGAAGAAGTAATGGAACTAGACGAAATGTTTACTCCAGCGGTCTTAGCTAAAGATGCATTATATTATACAAAAGGTAGTATTGCAGCGACTCCAGCATTTAAAAAAGGGTATGTAACGATTCAAGATGAAAGTGCTCAATTAGTAGGAGAATTATTAGATCCACAACCAGGAGAAGCAGTATTAGATATGTGTGCAGCTCCTGGAAGTAAAACTAGTCATATTGGTAGTTTAATGAAAAATAGAGGAACATTAGTTGCGTTAGATATTCATGAACACCGTGTAGAACTAATCAAAAGAAACGCACGTCGTATGGGAATTATTATGGTAAACGCATTAGCTCAAGATGCATGTGATTTGGAAGAAGTGTTTGAAAAAGATTGCTTCGATCGTATCTTGTTAGATGGTCCATGTACTGGATATGGAGTTATTGCTAGAAAAAGTGATATCAAATATCATATGAAAAACAATGATATGGATAGCTGTATGAAAATCCAAGCGGATTTATTAGATAGTGCAACAAAATACTTAAAAGTAGATGGTGTATTAGTATATTCAACTTGTACATTAAATAAAAAAGAAAATGAATTCCAAATTGAAGCGTTCTTAGAAAGACATAAAAATTTCGAATTAGTAAAAGAGAAAACAATATTACCATTTGAATACAATAGTGATGGATTTTATATGGCAAAATTGGTTAAGGTAAAATAAAAATAGGTGAGTGTATGAAAAGTATTTATGATTATAATTATGAACAATTACAAGAAGTAATGATTCAACATGGATATAAACGATTTAGAGCAAAACAAATATTTGAGTGGTTATATCGCAAACGCATCAGTGAATTTGATCAAATGAGCAACTTAAACAAAGACTCTAGAGATTGGTTTAAAAATAACTATATCTTGTCTGGTTTAAAAGTGCGCACCAAACAAGTATCAAAAGACGGGACTACTAAATTCCTATTTGAATTGGAAGATGGGAATTTAATAGAAACGGTAATGATGGTATTTGATTATGGAAATAGCGTGTGTGTGACGACTCAATTGGGGTGTAATATGGGCTGTGACTTTTGTGCGAGTGGTCTATTAAAGAAAAAAAGAGACTTAACTTGTGGAGAAATGGTTGCCCAAATTATGTATGTACAACAAGAATTAGATAAGATAGGGGAACGTGTTAGTCATGTAGTTGTGATGGGGACGGGAGAACCTTTTGATAACTATGAAAATGTGATGAATTTTTTAAGTGTAATAAATACAGATGTGGGATTAGCTATTGGTGCGAGACACATAACAATTTCAACGTGTGGAATCGTTCCAAAAATTATTGAGTTTTCTCAATCACACTATCAGTATAACTTAGCTATTTCATTGCATGCGCCGAATGATGAATTACGTAGTAAACTGATGCCAATTAATAAGGCATATCCAATTAAGGAATTAATGCGTGGATTACATATATATATGAGTGAGAATAATCGTCGATTAACATTTGAATATATCTTGTTGAAAGGAGTCAATGACTCACAGTTATGTGCGAAACAATTGGCTAATCTATTAAGAGGAACGAATTCTTATGTGAATTTAATTCCTTACAATAGTGTTGATGAACACGGATATCAAGGTGTAAATTTTGATGCAGCGATGAAATTTTATGATACGATTGTAAAAGGTGGTGTACGCGCTACTATCCGTAAGGAGCACGGTGGAGATATCGATGCAGCTTGTGGACAATTAAGAGCTAAGGAATTAATGAAAGAGGGAAAACTATGAAATGTGTAGGAGCAACTCATATTGGATTAATACGAAGCGTTAATCAAGACTCATATTTAATATTAGAAAAAGAACAAGAGACACTTCTTGTTCTTTGTGATGGAATTGGAGGAGGAAAAGCTGGTGACGTAGCTGCTAAGTTAGCTGTACAAGTGATGGAAAAAGAATTTCTTTTGAAAAATAACGAGTATAGTGATGAAACTCAATTTGAGTGGATTAAAAAGACAATAAACGAAGCTAACGAGGCGATTCTTAAAGATGCCATGACATCTCATCATAAACAGGGGATGGGTACAACATTAGTGGGTACTTTAATAAATAGAGAAAACACTATTATATTCCACCTAGGAGATAGTAGACTTTATGCTTACTATGATGAATTTGTTTGTTTAACACAAGATCATAATTACGCTCGTGATTTAATGCGTAACGGTGAACTTGATGAAGAAGTAATTAATAAACATCCCAAACGTAACCAACTGACAAATGCGTTGGGAATTTGGAGTAATTACACAATAGATATTAATAAAATAAAAAATAATTATAAATATTTATTATTGTGTAGTGATGGATTACATGGATTTGTGAGCGAAAAAAATATTGTTACACAATTATTGAATGATTGTCCAGTCCAAACAAAAGTAGATAATTTAATAGAAGTCGCAAATATTAATGGTGGATTTGATAATACAACAGTAATTATTGCGGATGCTAAAGGAGATGCCTCTTATGAGTAAAATGATAGCAGAAAGATATATGGTCGTTGATTCTTTAGGAGAAGGTGGAATGGCTGATGTATATTTAGCCATGGATACGATTCTAAATCGTGAAGTAGCGGTAAAGGTTTTACGAGGTGAACTTAGTCAAGACCCGGTTGCTTTAATTCGATTCTTAAGAGAAGCGAGTGCAGTTTCAAAGATGCATCATCCAAATGTGGTTGAAGTTTTTGATGTTGGTGAATATAAAAAACAAAACTATTTAGTCATGGAATATGTACGTGGAAGAACCTTAAAACAATTGATTTTACAAAGAGGTGCATTACAAAAAGAAGAAGCTATTGAAATAATGACTCAGTTGGTTTCTGCGGTTGCGCATGCACACGAAAAAAATATTATACATCGCGATGTGAAACCTCAAAATGTGTTAGTCAAAGATGATGGAACTGTTAAAATAACGGATTTTGGAATTTCGTTAGCACATGATGCAGTACAATTAACACAAAGTGATTCTGTACTAGGTAGTGCACACTACATTGCTCCAGAAACAACTAAAGGTGAAGTATCAACTGTACAAATTGATATATATGCACTAGGAATTGTATTTTATGAGTTGTTGAGTGGAAGAGTTCCTTTTAATGGAGAAAACCCAATTCAAGTGGCGATGAAACATTTACATGAAGAGGTGCCATCGGTAAGAGAATTTAATCCTACCTTACCTCAAGGTGTAGAAAATATCATTATAAAGGCAACTGCCAAGAATAGAAAACTTCGCTACCAAAGTGCTACGGAAATGTTGTCTGATTTAGAGACTGTATTATTGCCTGAAAATGCAAATGTTGAAAAATTAGATTTAACAAAAGAGTTAGATGATGAAGGTACAAAAATAATGGATAAGTTTAATACGACATCTATTCATGATACCTTCAAATCAGATAAAGAAAGTTTAACAAAAGACAATGATGAAGATGATGATCAAAAAGATAATAAAAAACTGAAAATCATGCTTGCAATCCTTGCAGTATTAGTTGTATTAGGTACTTCTTTTGGTATTATGGTGGCCACAGGGGTCATCAGTTTTGAAGAGGAAGTAATATATGTGGAAGTTCCAGATTTTGCAGGAATGAGCCTGGAAGAAGTAAAAGAACTGATAGAAGAATTAGGGTTAGTATTGGATGAAGAGATTACTTATGAATCAACGGAAGATACAGAAGAAGGATTGGTATATGAGCAAGTTCCAGCAAGCAACAAAGAAGTGAAAAAAGGAACAAGTGTAAAAATTAGTATAAGTGAAGGAATTTTCTTTATGATTGGTGATTATAAAGGGATGACAAAAGACGAATTAATTAAGGTGTTACAAGGCACAAATATTAGTATTGTTGAAGATTTCCAAATAAGTACCGAGGTAACGCCAGGAACAATTATCTCACAAAGTGGGCTAAATCCTGGGGATAAAATTGATATGAATGATCAAAAGCAAATTCGAATAGTAGTTGCAGAGGCGTTGGAATTCTTTGTTGAAATAGATTATACAGGAATGGATGCTGAAGTAGTTAAATCTTCTTTAGAAAGTAAAGGGATTGTAGTGGAAATTATAGAACAAGAGTTAGAAATGCCTGGAAAAGATGCTACTGAAGAAGAAGGCGAACCTACAGAAGAAGAAATGAAAGAATATGAAGATAAACTTGGTACTATCTTTAAACAAAATCCAATTCAAGGGACATATTATACACAAACAAATACGAGTGTATTTACGTTATGGTGTTATAAATAATATGAGAGACGGAAGAATTATAAAACATATTTCAAATCAATATGTAGTGATGGATATGGAAAATGAAAATCAGTATAATTGCGTTGCAATGGGTAAATTAAGAAAAGGCTTAAGTCCAATTGTTGGAGATTTCGTGAAATTTGAACAACTGGAAGATAAATGGGCGATTCAAAAGATAATGCCTAGAAAAAATGAACTTACAAGACCAGTTATCGCAAATATAGATCAAGCGATAGTAGTAATGTCAGCATTAGATCCTGATTTTTCAACAGCGTTATTAGATAGATTGTTATTTTTAATTTGTTATGAAAATATTAAACCAGTTATCTGTATTACTAAATTAGATTTGATTGATGAAACACATAAAGTATACCAATATATTGAAGATTATAAAAAGAGCGGCTATGAAGTGCATTTAACAGGGCTAGACTATCCTGTAGAAGATATTGTGCAGATTCTATCTAAAAAAATTAGTGTTCTTACAGGACAAAGTGGAGCTGGTAAAAGCTCATTGATTAATAGAATAGATCCTGAGTTTGCGCTTCACACGCAAGAAACAAGTAAAGCATTAGGTAGAGGGAAACATACGACACGTCACTGCCAGTTATTTCAAATTAGAGATGGTTGGTTAGGAGATACTCCAGGGTTCTCTAGTTTAGACTTTTCACTATTAGATGAAAAACATTTAGCAGATAGTGTAGCGGATTTTAAAGAATACCAAGGACAGTGTAAATTTAACGATTGTATCCATATGAATGAACCAAAATGTGCCATTAAAGAAAAGGTAGATAATGGGGAAATATCTAGTATACGATATCGAAGTTATAAAGAAGTTATATATATGATTCAAAAAACAAAAAGAAAGTTTTAATGGTAAAAAAATGGAAAAAATAATCGCACCATCTGTACTATCGCTTGATTATACAGATACAAAAAGTCAGTTAAAGCAATTAGTTGAAAGTGATGCAAAGTGGTTACACTTTGATGTTATGGACGGAAATTTTGTCCCTAACATATCATTTGGTACAGATATATTAAAAGCCTTGAAAAAAGGCAGTAACATGTTTGTTGATGCGCATTTAATGATTCAAGATCCTAGAAAGTATTATCCTGAATTCGTTCGTGCAGGAGCAGATATGATCACCTTTCATTATGAAGTATTTAATGATATTGATGCATGTAGAACATTGTTGTTAGAAATTAAAGCGACTGGAATCCAAGCAGGAATTGTGATTAAACCAAATACTAGTGTTGATTGTATTCGTGATCTATTAGCAGATGTAGACATGGTTTTAGTAATGTCGGTTGAACCTGGTTTTGGAGGACAATCTTTTATGCCTAATAGTTTAGATAAAATAAGAGATTTGGCTAAATTTAAAAAAGATAATAATCTTGCTTATTTAATACAAATAGATGGCGGTATAAATGCGGAGACATATGCATTAGCAAGTAATGCAGGATGTGAAGTATTTGTTGCCGGAAGTTATATTTTCAATCAAGATATTGTAGAAGGTGTAAAATCATTGTTATGTCAAGAGTGTGTATAGTTGCGAATCTTGTAACTCAAATAAATTATAATAAAGGCATTTCGTATATAGGAGTTGATTATGGATCCATTTATTGTATGCATAATCAAATACCTTTGCATTGTGCAATCGGTGATTTTGATTCAATTGACCCAACGCAATTGCAAGAATTGAAATTGTATACTAATGTAATTCAATTACCTTGTGAAAAAGACGAGGTAGACACGGAGTGCGCGATTCGTTATGCGAGTAAGCGATTTGAAGAAATAGATGTATACGGAGTCACGGGAGGTCGTTTAGACCATTTTATGATCATATATCAATTACTTAAAAAAGGAGATATTGATTTTAGAATTATCGATGATCAAAATATTATTTATTTATTGAAACCTGGAGTGCATAAAATAAAAAACAGTAGTAAATATATATCGCTGTATCCTTTAGAAAAGTTAATTCTTTCTATTGAAGGATGTAAATATAATTTAGATACTGTAGATGTTGATGAATATAGTGTCCACTTGTCTTCTAATGAAATAGAAGAAGACGAAGCGATTATCAAAATAGATGGTCGATTGATTGTAATGCAAACGAATGAAATAAAAAAGGATGTCAATTATTGACATCCTTTAATATACGCACGATTTAATTAAATAGCTTTTTTAGCTTTTAATGATTTTAAAGCACGAGCAGAAATACGAAGCTTTTGAGGCTTTCCATCTACCATTACTTTAACTGTTTGTAAGTTTACATTCCATTTACGTCTTGTTGCACGCATTGAATGCGATCTTTTGTTTCCAGATAAAGGACCTTTACCAGTTATAGCACAAACTCTTGACATACCATAACCTCCTTTCGATTACTTTCACTTGCCAAAATATAATACCATTTATTAAGGGTAAATGCAAGCGATAATTCATTAAAAATATTATTTCAGTATAATATTTGAAAAAAAGTGTAAACCATAGTTCGATTCAGTTGTTTCAGAATGAATTAATAATTACATATATATATAGGAAATAGTTAGAGCAATCATATTTGTTTTATGAAATGAAATTCATTTACAAACCATAAGAACACTATTTATGTCAAAAGATGTCGGATTTTTTTAAGAAAGAACTATGTATTTATAATAATTAATTGCATATGTTGTATTCCCTTTATTTTGTTGTTTTGTTACAAGGTTAAATATGATATTATACTAGTATGTATTAAGGGAGGTTTTTATATGCAACCAAAGCAGTTATATGCAACGTTAGAAATTGCGGATAATGAAATACGACTACTTGTTCTTGAGTATCATATGTCAAGGTTCAATGTACTAAAGGTCGACAAAGTGAAAACTGATTGTATTAAAGATAAAAAAATTATAAAACCTCAAGTATTATCTAGCCTAATTACTAAAATGATGAAAAATGCAGAACTACTTTTAGGTGTTAGAATAAATAATGTTATTTTATGTATACCAAGTGTTGATGTTAAATCTTTACGTAAAAGAATTAATGTCGCAATTGAAGATGGTAAAAGAGTGCAAATGGATCATGTACGACTAGGATTGAATAAAGCAATACATACAGTCTATGATGAACATTTTGAATTTGTTAATATCGGTTCTATCACATACACAGTAGGTGGTATATCTTCTAGGACTATTCCTTTAGATGAAAATAGTGATCGCTTAGTAATGGATGTTGAATTAATTTACGCGAATAAAGAAATTGTACATAGTTATGTACAGTGTGTTGAAGAATCAGGTTATGGTGTCTTCGATATATGCTTAGATAGCTTCGCCTTAGCAGAAGAGAGTGCGATGTTAGAGAAGTCGATGGACAAAGCAATGGTGTTGATTGATTTACAAAAAGAACAAACTATCTTATCGTTATTCTTTAAAGGTAGAATGTTGGAATGTGGAGTAATTGATATCGGTTATGGAACGTGGATGACTAAATTACACCTTCAATATAACTTAAGTATGGATGAATGTGAAAAATTATTGAAAGATACTTGCTTCGATGAAAAAGGCATTTATGATGATATGGTTACATATATTTGGCTAGATAAAGAGGAACAAAGGGAAGTGGATAAACATTCGCTTCATCAATGTATTAAACCAAGTCTAGATGAATGGTTAAATCAAGTAAATGAAATTTGCGATCCTATCATTTCGCAACAAAATTGCAAGTGTATCTTTACAGGAGATGGCGCAGATATCGTGGGTATTAACTCGATGATGAGTTCTATTAATATGAATGGAGAATTATATATACCGACCACAATTGGTGCGAGAGAAGCTAAATTAGCTGCTTGTTTAGGAGCGTCATACTGTGTGAAAAGAAGTGCAGGATTTAAAGCGAATTCTGTAGTGTTAGTAGAGGATGTTGTTATCGAAGTGAAACAAGTTAAAAAGAAAAAAGATGTAGAAGAGTTAGGGTTTACTAAGAAAATAAGAAACATATTACAATCTAAATAATTCGGAGGGAAAGACTGATGGAAGATATGAAAAAAGTAGTGAATATTAAGGTTTTTGGAGTAGGTGGAGGCGGATGTAACGCTGTAAACAGAATGGTAAATGAAGGAATTCAAGGAGTTGAATTCTACATTGCGAATACAGATTTACAAGTGTTAAAAGAATCACCTGTGAAAAATCAAATCGTATTAGGTATGAATGTAACCAAAGGTCAAGGAGCTGGAGCAAATCCAGAAATCGGACTTAAGGCAGCAATGGAAGCTGAAAGTGAAATTCGTGAAGCTGTAAAAGGTAGTGATATGGTATTTATTACTGCTGGATTAGGTGGAGGAACTGGAACTGGTGCTGCTCCTATGTTTGCTAAAATTGCAAAAGAAGAAGGTGCGTTAACGGTAGCTATTATTACTAAGCCATTCGGATTCGAAGGTCGTAAAAGAATGCGTCAAGCTGAAAGTGGACTGAATGAACTTAAAGACTACGTAGATTCTTATATCGTAGTATCAAATAATAACCTATTAGAAGTAATTGGAAGAAAACCATTAGTTGAAGCGTTTGAAGCTGCAGATAATGTGTTAAGACAAGGGGTACAAACAATTACAGATTTAATTGCTGTATCTGCTATTATTAACTTAGATTTTGCAGATATTAAATCAATCATGGCTGGTGAAGGTAAAGCGTTGATTGGTGTTGGTATTGCAGATGGAGAAGACAAAGCAAGAGTAGCTGCTGAAAAAGCGATTCATTCGCCGTTGCTAGAAGCTCAAATATCAGGAGCTAGAAAAGCGATTATTAATATTACAGGTGGAGAAGCGATAAGTTTATATGACTCACAAGATGCGACTGAATATATTGAAGACGCAGCTGGCGGTGATATTGATACTATATTTGGAGTAGCAATTAATCCAGCTCTTGGAGATAATGTAATTGTTACGGTAATTGCAACAGGATTTGATGAAGAAAGCGTTGTAGAAGCGCCGAAACCAACTAAGGAAAGCACTCATAGAAATGTTTCTACGCCAGTGAACCCGCCGTTGATGGATGTTAAAACTAAATCAAGAAGTGAAAGCATAGCTGTTGAAGAAGTTGGAGATGACTTATCAACACCATCGTTTTTCTTTAAAAACAGATAATCAAAAAGTGAACTAAATGTTCACTTTTTTGGTTCTTTAAATTCTAGTGTTGGTGGAGTAAAATCTATTACTAAATAGGCTGTAATCTAGGTATGAAAACAGAAATAT
>CAMQRS010000029.1 GCA_947036815.1 uncultured Erysipelotrichaceae bacterium | reverse complement strand
TGAAGATAGCAAGTTGCCAGGTAATTAGACTCACACATGTGTGAGTCTTTTTTTTGTTTTGCTTACTTATTTATTTTTATGAAAATATGTATTTACTTGTTTGAAAAGAGGTTGAGCATATATATTAGAGGAATCAAATTTAATGAATATTTCAAAAGTTAGTCTTATTTTATGAAAAAGACTTATTGCAAGACGGTTTTTAAAGCAATGAGTAACTAAATAAACATGTCAATCGAAAATAAAAATGTCTCGAAAATAGTTAAACATTAGCACCGTATTCGATACGGTGCTTTTGCTTCGCAATATAACTGTTGTAAGATGCTTGTTTCCAAGGATGTGATAATGGTGGAATATAATATTTACGTGGAGATTTTGATACATGATTATCAAATGTATCAGAAATACTTTGCATTTGTCAACGAATTATTGACCCCGTGTCGTGATTCGTTCTTGACCCCCTAGTCACGACTATTGCGCTTCTAAATCTTTTGTTTCTTTTAACCTATATGAATCACATTTAATATTTAATATATATGCTTTATGAGTTATTCTATCTACTAATGCAGTTGTTATAATAGGATCATTAAATATATCTACCCACTTATTAAATATTATGTTTGATGTGATGATGATTGATTTATTTTCACTTCTTTGGGATATTATATTGAATAGTAATTCTGACCCCTGTTTATCAAAACTAATATATCCTAATTCATCTAATATGACTAAGTCATAATTGATGGATTTTTTCTTATAGTTCGTAAGTTGATTCAGTGTCATTGCTTCTTTTAATTCTGTAATAAGATTAGGAATCGAAATATATAATACTGATTTTCTTGCTTCACATGCCATTATGCCTATAGATATTGCCATATGTGTTTTACCTACACCAGGATTCCCTATTAATACTACATTTCTACCACTATCAATGAAAGATAAGTTTGATATCTCTTTAATTTTATAGCTTATTTCATTAGTGAATCGACTTAAGTCTAATTCATGGAAGTATCTTTTATAGGGGAATTTTGCTATTTTTATTTTCTTTATAATACTATTCGCTGTACGTACTTCATTTTCATCCTCTAGTACTTTTAATAGAAATTCTTGATGGGTCATACTCTTTTGTGATGCTTCATTGAGTAATAGTTGATAGTTTTCTTTTATATTTGGAAGTTTCATTAGCTGGGCTAATTTTTCTATACGATTGATATCATGCATAATAATTTGACATCTCCTCTAGTTGGTCAATACAAGTAGATTGTATTTCTTCTTCTAGTAGTTTATTTTCACCCATAAATAAATCTTCTATAAATAATCTTGGATTTTTGGTATAATCAGTCTTGTAGATGGATTGTACCTTCTGTGGTAGTTGTTTTAAGGCCAGTGAGTTAGTGATAGCTGCTGGCTTTCTAGAAAATGTCCTCAAATAGTGTTCAAAAGTTATTGAGTACTTTTCTTTACCATCTACTTTTTTATGTTTGGCAACTAGGATAGCCTTACAATAAATAAGGATAGTATCTGAATATTCCTGCACTGATACTTTTTCACCTATATAAGTATCAGGTATTGAATAATAATTCCCATTTACTTGTACTAACGAATAACTGTTTGTGCGCTTATAGTGTTCTTTACAGTAAATATATGTTCTACTAGGAAGTGGCATTAACTGCATCTGTTCAAATTGAAAGCTAGAGATAGCTTTTTTATTTATATATTCCATTTCTTTTAAATAATAAACTTCTAAATCATCGTGTATATCAAATTTATACTGTAATGAAAATAAATCATTTCTTATAAATCTTCCACCATTTTCTACAGTTCCTTTTTCATTTCCCTTAGCTATATTACATGTTACAATTTTAAATCCATAATAATTACTTAAACGTAGTATTTCATCAGTATATTCTTTATTCTTATTGGTAAGGAGTAATCTCTTTACTACTGTACTCATATTATCAAACACTACTTCTTTAAACACACTATTTGAATGTAAAAAGAATTGTATAAGACTATCTACTACTGATTCCATTGTTTCATTTTTATATAGTCGAATAAAATAGTAATTACTATAAGGAACTGCGATAGTGGCTTGATAATATCTTTCTACTTTTCCACCAATAAGAAGTTTTACTTGATGAAAATCAAACTCTGCTCGTATACAAGGATCATAAGATTGTTTAATAAATGCTTCTTTCGATGTCCCTTTATATTTCCTATAATGTAGAGTTACAGTTGATAAGCCTATGGTGAACCCTTTACGTATTAGTTATTTATGTATCTTAGTTGCGGGAAGACATTGTTTGTTCACTCCTAACAAATAATCTCTTTCTTTACTTGTCTCAATAATACGAAAGAACTCTTTTTCTAGCTCTTTGGTAAATACACGTTTTGGATATACAACCTTCTTTTTAGAAGGCGCAGAAGCAATTTGATTTTGTATCTGCGATAGCAGTACAAAATCTTGTGTTGCATCAAGCTTCTTTGACAGTTCATCATACTCTCTTAGATATCGTCTAACTGTGTACCTGTAATTCTTGAAATCTCTTTAATTGATTTACCTTGTCTTGATAAACTTAAAAATGCATTCTTATCCATAATATCTTTCACCTTTCAGACCTCCTGTGTATTCACAGGATTATTATAACTTAGTAAGGTCAATAACGAATTACTAAAGTTACAATAAAGGGGTCAATAATATGTTACCAAATGCATACTTTGATGTATTGGTATTTCTTCTAATATAAATAATTGATCTAATACATTTGCATAAAGTTTCTGATCAAATGACTCTATAACTAAAACGGTGCTACCTTTTTTAAAGAAACCTTCATCCTCTTTGCTTGATATGGTTTTATATAGTCTATTCTTATATTTAATGGAATGACCTGCGTCTATCTTCCGTGAGGAAACAACAGCTAATATAGTATTTATTTTTTCAGTTGTGGGTTGATTTTCAAAGACGTTATGAGTAAAATTGATACGTAGCGCAAATTTGTCATTGAATTCTTTTAGGTAGGATTTTAAGAACTCGTTGGCTGCGTCTATCTTGTTAATAAGAGCTCGTCTCAGTTCGACGGGTAATCTGGATTGAAATGTTTGGTTAAGCCTTTCTACTCTACCTTTAGCCTGAGCGACGCTTGTACATTTAATTTGAACACCCAATTGATGACACGCATAGGAAAACTGTGTAAACGTATCTTCGTCATCAAAAGCGGTGTTTTTTCTTTTGTATTCAAATACCGTTCTACGATCTGTATAAAACATAGCGGGAATACCATAATTGGTAAGTATTTGATGAGTTACATTATAATAGGCGTTTAAAGTTTCTTGGGTATCAAAGTAAGCACCAACGACTTCACCAGTTGCATCATCAATAGCTAGATGTAAATGCCAAATACAATCTTTAACCCACATAAAACTAGAAGCATCCATCTGAATCATTTCACCCATGTATTTACATCTAGAACGGTTGGGATGAGCGTGTTTAGAATCAATCGTTGAAATTGTTTCTTTAATTATATTTTTTGCCTTTTCAGATTTTGTTTCCTCTAATTTTAATGATAAAAGTTTTTTTATCATTTTCTTAGTTTTTCTTTTGGCTTTAGGAAAATAAGTGTTTTTTTCTCTAAGCCAATTATTTAAGGTACTGTCACTAATGGAAATGAAAAAACATTTTTCCAAAATCTCACAGAATTGAGTGAAATTAGTATCTGCGTATTCATTGTGATAAAGATTAATTGTTTTTTCTTTTACATCAATAGAAATCATCATTGCAGGTGTTTTACCACGATGAGCATGAATAAAGCCTGCTTTACCTAAAGTGTGATAGCGTTGAATTAAACGATTAATAGTTCTAGTTGTACAGTTCAATTTACAAGCATCATTATTTTTATTACCATTAGTTTCAATAAGTTTTTTAATTGTTTCATACTTATAAATTTCATTCATTCTTAAATTCACCTTTCTCATGCTCATACCTCCCTCAAAAGGTATAGTATATAATATTTTACTTATCTCGGGACATTATCATTTTCGATACATTGAGACAATATCATATTCGAATGAGAGATAAATCAATGTGTAACTAAATAAACATTGTATTATAGATTAATTTGATATATAATTACAAATAGTCAAGGACAGGGGTGCTTTATGCTGAGATGTTGAAAAACGATCCCTTATGACCTGATCTAGTTAATACTAGCGTAGGGAGTCTTATCTTATTTATTAAGATTTGTTTTCTGCGCCTCATATGGAGGTGTTTTTTTATGAAAAGAATTGAAACTAGAGATATTGTATACATTGCATTTTATTGTGCATTAGCAGTGGCATTTGATTATATAACGCAGTTTATTCCTTTACTGCAAATGCCGAATGGTGGTTCCATTAACTTGGCAGTAATTCCAGTATTTGTTTCATCTTACCATTTAGGAGTAGGAAAAGGGATGGCTACAGGATTGCTATGGTGGTTAATTGGCTTAACTTTAGGCTTAAACAATTATATGGTTTCACCAATGCAAACGTTATTCGATTACATCATTCCAGCTGTAATCGTAGGTGCTGCATCGATAGCTCCTAAAGTGTATAAAATTTCGAATGTTTATACAGGAGTAATCATTATGATGATGTTGAAATACGCATCACATGTAATCGCTGGTGCTGTTTATTGGTTCCCAGAAGGAGAGGCATCTGGTACTGCCGGGGCATGGATGTATTCTTTAGGTTATAATTTATGGTATAATTTGGTTACCTTAATTATTGCTGCAATACTTACATCAATAATCGTTAGAAGATTAAGTGCGGTTTCAAAAACAAAGTTTATTGGAGTGAAACAATAATATATAAAAGCAATCAAAGGGTGTTCAGTGCTATATTTCTGAACACCCTTTGATTGCTTTTATTCAAATAGTGAGAAATGTAAAAATATATTGCTCAGTATTTGAATTCCTTATTTCACTATTTAAATAATATAACGATTGATGATATCACTGATTTTTGGACATTAATCAGTGATATCGATATCTTTTTAATGAATTTTTAAGATATTAAATATATTATTAATGATTAAACCTTCTTTGTTTTAGTTGGTGTAACAGATTGTTAAGTCTTATTACATTTGTGGATAATTCATAATATAGCCTTTAAATAAGGCAGTTTGTGGTAATTTTTTAGTTATATAAAACAATTAAAATAATAGTTGATTTATACTTGCTTTGTATAAATACTTATGTTAGAATATATGCATGACCGCATGGACGTGCGAGGTTGCTGACACACTGATAGCCGTTGTCATGGAGTGTGTTGGGTAATTCGCATTGAGCGAGTCTATAAACAATTATAGATGAAAGGAGATTATCATGGCAAAAAACAGTGTACGTATTAGATTAAAAGCGTATGAACACAGAACTTTAGATGCATCAGCAGAAAAGATCGTGGAATCAGCACAATCTCACGGTGCAAAAAAAATAGTTGGTCCCGTACCATTACCAACTGAAAAGCAAGTAGTAACAATCTTGCGCGCGGTACATAAATATAAGGATTCTCGTGAACAATTTGAAATTAGAACTCATAAACGTTTAATTGAAATTGTTGCTCCTACTAAAGAAACTATCGATGCATTAAGTCGTTTAGAATTACCTAGTGGTGTTGACATCGAGATTAAATTATAGGAGGTGTCAATATGAAAGGAATCTTAGGACGTAAAATTGGAATGACTCAAGTGTTTACTGAAGATGGAAAATTAATTCCAGTAACAGTTGTTGAGGCTACGCCAAACACAGTATTACAAGTAAAAACTGCGGATAACGATGGATATGAAGCAGTTCAATTAGGATTTGAAGATGTAAAAGCGCAAAGAGCAACAAAGGCCAACAAAGGTCATGCAGCTAAAGCTAATGCAGCTCCTAAAAAATTCGCTAGAGAAATTAAAGGGAACGAATTAAACGTGAACTTAGGAGATTTAGTGAATGTAGATATATTTGCATCTGGGGACATGGTTGATGTTACTGGAACAAGTAAAGGTAGAGGATTCAACGGAACGATTGTTAGAAATAACGCGAAAATCGGACCTAAATCACATGGTTCTATGCACCATAGACATATTGGTTCATTAGCAACTGGTGGGATTACATCAAGAGCGGGGAAAATCTCTAAAGGTACAGTTATGGCTGGACAAGAGGGTGGTTATACAACTACAAACCAAAACTTAGAAGTAATCAAAGTAGATATGGAAAACAACTATTTATTAATTAAAGGGAATGTCCCTGGTCCTAAAAAAGGATTAGTAATGGTTAAATCTGCAGTGAAAACTACTGTTGCCAAAGGTGGCGCAAAAACTTTAGTTGATTACACTTCAGTAGCAGAGGAGAAATAAGATGGCAACATTAGCAGTATTAAATCAAGAAGGAAACCAAGTTAGTGAAATCACATTGAAAGATGAAATTTTCGCAATTGAACCTAACCAACAAGTAATATTTGACGCTATCATTATGCAAAGAGCTTCTATGCGTCAAGGAACACATGATACTAAAAACCGTACGGAAGTACGTGGTGGTGGTCGTAAACCTTATAACCAAAAAGGAACTGGGCGTGCTCGTCAAGGTTCTATTAGAGCAACACAATGGCGTGGTGGGGGAATCGTATTCGGTCCAACTCCTAGAAGCTATAAATACTCTTTAAATAAAAAAGTTAGAAGATTAGCTTTAAAATCAGTGTTGTCTGAAAAAGTATCGACTAACGACATGATCGTTGTTGATAAATTTAATTTAGATACACCGAAAACAAAAGAATTCATTAAAATCATTGAAAACATTGGAGCAACTAAGAAAACTTTGTTCGTAGTTTCACCAGAAGAATCAATGGAAAATGCGTACTTATCAATGAGAAACATCAAATCAATGAATATGGTGTTAGCAGAAGGAATTAATGTTTACGATATCGTAAACGCAAACAAAATCGTATTTACAGAAAATGCTCTGAAAATAGTTGAGGAGGTATTTGCATAATGTATAATCCTAGAGATGTCATCATTCGTCCAATTATCACTGAAAAAACAATGAAAAATATGGACGCTGACAATAAAATAACATTCGAAGTTGCTAAAGGAACTAATAAAACACAAGTTAAACAAGCGATTGAAGCAATCTTTAATGTTGAAGTTTTAAAAGTAAATATTGCCAACTGTAAACCTAAAATTAAAAAACAAGGTAAATATGTTGGTAAATCAAACGCTGTACGTAAAGCGATTGTTAAACTTGCTGCAGGGCAAGAAATTAATCTATTCTCAGCAGAATAGTCGAGAAGAGTTACGCTATTTCTCGTAAAACGCGTTAGGAGGAAAATTACAATGGGTATTAAAAAGTATAAACCAACCACACCCGGACGTCGTGGTATGACAACCTTAACGTTTGATGAACTTACAGCTAGTAAGCCAGAACGTTCATTAACGGAATCGTTAAGTAAAAATGCTGGTCGTAATAATCATGGACATATAACTACTCGCCATAAAGGTGGAGGACATAAACGTCTATACCGTATTATTGACTTCAAAAGAAATAAAGATGGTATTCCAGCAACTGTAGCTACAGTGGAATACGATCCAAATAGAAGTGCAAACATCGCATTATTAAACTATGCTGATGGTGAAAAAAGATATATTATTGCTCCAAAAGGGTTAACTGTTGGAACAGTTGTAGAATCTGGATCTAAAGCAGATATCAAACCTGGTAACTGTTTACAAATGAAAGACATTCCTGAAGGAACTGTTGTTCATAATGTTGAATTAAAACCCGGAAAAGGTGGACAAATGGCAAGATCTGCTGGATGTTCAGCTCAAATTTTAGGGGTTGAAGAAAAATATATTACATTACGTTTATCAAGTGGTGAAGTTCGTAAAGTCTTAGGAGTTTGTCGTGCTACTATTGGTACCGTAGGTAATGGAGATCACAACTTAGTTAACATAGGGAAAGCTGGACGTTCTCGTTGGAAAGGTATTAGACCAACAGTTCGTGGATCAGTAATGAACCCTAACGATCACCCACATGGAGGGGGAGAAGGACGTACATCAATTGGACGTAAATCACCTATGACACCTTGGGGTAAAAAAGCTATGGGTGTTATTACTCGTAAGAAGAAAAACGCTTCAGACAAATTAATTGTTCGTCGTCGTAATAGTAAATAAGGCAAAGGAGGAAAATGTAAATGAGTCGTAGTCTTAAAAAAGGACCTTTCTGTGATGAACACCTAATGAAAAAAGTGGAAGCAGTTAAAGCGTCTGGTAAAAAAGAAGTGATTAAAACATGGTCACGCCGTTCAACTATATTCCCACAGTTTGTGGAGCTTACTTTTGCCGTTTACAATGGTAAAGAACACCTACCTGTTTATGTAACAGAAGATATGGTAGGACACAAATTGGGAGAATTCGTTCCAACACGTAAGTATACAGGTCACGGAAGTGACGATAAGAAAGCTAAGAGATAGGAGGAATTACTGATGGAAATTAAAGCAACAGCAAAAACATTACGTATCCCACCTAGAAAAGCGAGAATCGTTTTAGATTTAGTACGTGGGAAGAGCGTAGAAGAAGCGGGAGTTATTTTAAGATTTACACCAAACATTGCTGCAGAAGCAATTGGTAAGGTGTTAAATTCAGCGATAGCAAACGCAGTAAATAACAATGATTTAAATGAAGAGAAATTATACATTAGTCAATGTTATGCAGATGAAGGTGTTACACTAAAACGTTTCATGCCTCGTGCAAAAGGAAACGCTAGTGCAATCCACAAAAGAACGTCACACATTACTGTATGTGTGTCAGAAAGAGATTAGGAGGTAGCTCATGGGTCAAAAAGTAAGTCCAATAGGATTAAGAGTTGGTATTATTCGTGATTGGGAATCAAGATGGTTCGCTGAGAAAGATTATGCTGCATTCTTATTAGAAGACATTAAAATTCGTGAATTCTTATTTGCTGAATTAAAAGCTGCTTCTGTATCAAGAGTTGAAATTGAACGTTCTAAAAACAAAGTAGACGTTATGATTAAAACTGCTAGACCTGGTATGGTTATCGGATCTAACGGTGGAGAAGTAGTTGAAGGTTTAAAGAAAAAATTAGTTAAATTAACTAATGGAAAAAATGTATTTATTAAAGTTATTGAAGTTGCTAATCCTGATTTAGATGCAAAACTAGTTGCTAGAAACATCGCTGATCAATTAGAAAATCGTGCATCATTTAGAACTGCACAAAAGAAAGCAATCCAAAGAACTATGCGTGCTGGAGCAAAAGGAATTAAAACTGCTGTTTCTGGACGTTTAGGTGGAGCTGATATGGCTCGTACTGAAGGATATTCAGAGGGTAATGTTCCATTACATACATTACGTGCTGATATTGATTATGCATGGGAAGAAGCTGCAACAACTTATGGACGTTTAGGGATTAAAGTTTGGATTTGCCGTGGTGAAGTATTACCAGGACAAATGGTTACTGATCCAGAAGCTCCAAAAGTTAACATGAACGATAGAAAACGTAGAAGACCTAGCGGAGATCGTCCAAGACGTCCTCAAACTGGTGCTCCTAGAAGTTCAGGACCTAATGCTAGCGTTGTAGGAGGTAAATAATTATGTTAATGCCTAAAAGAACAAAATATAGAAGACCTCACCGTTTAAGTTACGAAGGTCGTTCAAAAGCTGGACGTGAAGTAGCGTTTGGTGAATACGGTTTAATGGCTGATACTGGGAACTATATTAGTAACCGCCAAATTGAATCAGCTCGTATTGCTATGACACGTTATATGAAACGTGGAGGAAAAGTTTGGATTAAAATTTTCCCACACATGGCAAGAACAGCAAAACCTTTAGAAGTACGTATGGGATCTGGAAAAGGTGCACCTGATAGTTGGGTAGCAGTAGTAAAACCAGGTCGTATTATGTTTGAAATAGCAGGTGTACCTGAAGAGGTAGCACGTGAAGCATTCCGTTTAGCGGCGCACAAATTACCAGTTAAATGTAAATTTGTGAAGAGAGGAGAAGAGTAATTTATGTTAGCAAAAGAAATCAGACAGAAGAGTAATGAAGAGTTACTAAAAGATATCGAAACGTTAAAAGAAGAACTTTTCAACTTACGCTTCCAACAAGCTACGGGGCAATTAGAAAATACAGCAAGAATGAAAACTGTAAAGAAAACTATTGCACGTATTAAAACTGTGATTACTGAGCGCGAGCTTGGTAATAAAGAATAGGAGGATCAAGTATGGAAAGATCTAACCGTAAAGTATATCGTGGAACAGTAGTTTCAGATAAAATGGATAAAACAATTACAGTTGTAGTTGAAACTAGAAAAACACACCCATTATATGGAAAACGTGTTAAATATTCTAAAAAGTTTAAGGCTCATGATGAAAACAATACAGCTAAAACAGGAGATAAAGTAGTAATTATGGAAACTCGTCCATTAAGTGCTACAAAAAGATTCCGTTTAGTTGAAATTACAGATAAAGCTGTAATTCTTTAAAACTAGGAGGTAATATAAAATGATTCAAAATGAAACAAGATTACGTGTTGCCGATAACACTGGTGCTAAAGAAGTATTAGTAATTCGTGGACTAGGTGGAAGTAGACGTAGATTTTCAAACATCGGTGATGTTGTAGTTTGTACTGTTAAACAAGCTGCACCTGGTGGAACTGTAAAAAAAGGTGATGTTGTTAAAGCAGTTATCGTTCGTACAGTTTACGGTGTTAGAAGAGATAATGGAACTTACATTAAATTCGATGACAATGCAGTAGTAATTTTAAAAGATGATAATACACCACGTGGTACACGTATATTCGGACCAGTGGCAAGAGAACTTCGTGAAAAAGACTTTATGAAAATAGTGTCTTTAGCACCAGAAGTACTATAAAAGGAGGTATCTTTGTGAAAATCAAAAAAGGTGATAAGATTCAAGTTATTACAGGTGCTGACAAAGGTACTGTAGCTGAAGTAATGAAAGCAATTCCTACTAAAGATATGGTTGTAGTTGAAGGTGTTAATATGAAGAAAAAACACATGAAACCAACTCAACAAAATCCAGAAGGTGGAATTGAAGAATTCGAAGCTCCAATCCATGTGTCAAATGTAATGGCTTATGATTCGAAAGCAAAAACAGCTAGTAGAATCACATTTAAAGAAGAAAACGGTAAGAAAGTGCGCGTATACAGTAAATCTGGCGCAGCTGTTAAATAGGGAGGGATATAGATGAACCGCCTAAAAGAAAAATACAATAAAGAAATAACACCAAGTTTAGTTGAAAAATTTAACTACACTTCTGTTATGCAAGTACCAAAAGTTGAAAAAATAGTTTTAAACATTGGACTTGGTGAAGCTGTATCTAATCCGAAAATATTAGATGAAGCGATCGCAGAATTAACGCAAATTACTGGTCAAAAACCAGTAGCAACAAAAGCAAAAAAATCAATTGCAAACTTCAAATTACGTGAAGGTATGCCAATTGGATGTAAAGTTACTTTACGAGGAGAAAAAATGTATGAATTCCTTGATAAATTAGTTTCGATTACTTTGCCACGTGTAAGAGACTTCCGTGGAGTAAGCACAACATCATTTGATGGACGTGGAAACTATACATTAGGAATTAAAGAACAAATCATTTTCCCAGAAATTAACTATGATAAAGTAAACAAGTTACGCGGTATGGACATTGTTATTGTTACAACTGCTAACACAAATGAAGAGGCTAAAGTTCTGTTAACAGAAATGGGAATGCCCTTTAAAAAAGGAGGACAATAGAAAATGGCTAGAAAAGCGATGATAATCAAACAACAAAAAACACAAAAATTTGCTGTTCGTGAATACACTCGTTGTGAACGTTGTGGACGTCCTCATTCAGTATTACGTAAATATAAACTATGTCGTATTTGCTTCAGAGAATTGGCTTACAAAGGTCAAATCCCTGGAGTTAAAAAGGCTAGTTGGTAAGAAGGAGGATATATCATGATGATGATGACAGATCCAATTGCAGATATGCTTACAAGAATTCGTAACGGGCTACAAGCGCGTCACGAAGCAGTAGAAATGCCTGCAAGTAATGAGAAAAAAGAGATTGCAAAAATCTTAAAAGAAGAAGGATTTATTACAGGTTTTGAAGTCACTGGAGAAGTTAAAAAAACTATGACAGTTACTTTAAAATATGGACCTAACAAAGAAAAAGTTGTTAGTGGAATTAAAAGAATTTCAACACCAGGTTTACGTGTTTACGTGAAAGCTGGAAAATTACCTAGAGTATTAAATGGTTTAGGTATCGCAATTATATCAACTTCACAAGGGTTGATGACAGACAAAGATGCTAGAGCTAAAAACGTAGGTGGCGAAGTTATCGCTTACGTTTGGTAATAGTCATATACGGAGGAAATATTAATGTCACGTATCGGGAATAAACTGATTACCATTCCTGCTGGAGTAGAGATTAACTGCACAGCAAGCAATGAGGTGACTGTTAAAGGGACAAAAGGAACTTTAACTCGTCAGTTCTCTCCACTTATAGATATTAAAGTGGAAGGAGATACTATTACAGTAACTCGTCAAAATGAACAAAAACACACAAAACAATTACATGGAACTACACGTGCTCTAATCAACAATATGATTCTTGGAGTTAGCGAAGGTTACATAAAAGTTTTAGAATTAGTAGGAATTGGGTTCCGTGCAGCAATGACTGGAACAAAATTAGTATTAACTGTAGGATATTCTCACACAGTTGAAATCGATGTTGAGGATGGAGTTACATGTGAATGTACTTCAAACACTGAAATTAAAGTTTCAGGAATCGATAAACAACGTGTTGGTGAAATTGCTGCAAACATTAGAGCTGTTAGAAAACCAGAACCTTACAAGGGAAAAGGTATTCGCTATAAAGGTGAAACTGTCCGTCGTAAAGAAGGTAAAACAGCTGGTAAGAAATAGGCGAAGGGAGTTAAATTATGCTTAAAAAAATTGCAAAAAATAAAGAACGCAAACGTCGTCACACGCGTGTTCGTAAAAAAATTAGTGGAACTCCTGAATGTCCTCGTTTAAATGTATTTCGTTCAAACGCTCACATTCACGCACAAATTATCGATGATGTAAACGGTGTTACACTTACTGCTACAAGCAGTGTTGTATTGAAGTTAGAAAATGGTGGAAATGTTGATGCTGCTACTAAAGTGGGAGCTGCAATCGCAGAATTAGCGAAAGAAGTTAACATTACTACTGTAAAATTTGATCGTGGTGGATATGTTTACCATGGACGTGTAAAAGCGTTAGCTGATGCTGCTCGTGCAGCTGGGCTAGAATTTTAAGAGAGGTCACTATGGAAACTAAAGAAATGACAACTACACCAGTAGCAGTAGCTACTTCTGTAGAAAAGAAACCATTCGCTAAAAAGCCAATGGACAGAAAAAATAACGATAGAAGACCAAGAAGAGATCGTCAAGAAAAAGAATTCGAAGAACGCGTTGTTACAATTAACCGTGTTACTAAAGTAGTGAAAGGTGGACGTCGTTTCCGTTTTGCTGCATTAGTAGTTATCGGTGATGGTAAAGGACGTGTCGGATTCGGAACTGGTAAAGCAAACGAAGTGCCAGATGCTATTAAAAAAGCAGTTGAAGATGCTAAGAAAAATGTGTTTACTGTTCCTACAGTTAAAAATACAATTCCTCATGCGATCACTGGAAACTATGGAGCGGGTTCAGTATTCTTAAGACCTGCATCTGAAGGGACTGGGGTAATTGCTGGTGGAGCTGTACGTGATGTATTAGAAGTTGCTGGAATCAAAGACGTTTTATCTAAATGTTTAGGTTCACGTACTCCTATTAACATGGTACGTGCAACAATCACGGCTTTACAAGATTTAAAAACTGTTGAACAAATCGCTAAACTTCGTGGTAAAACACCACAAGAGATTCGTGGTTAGGAGATAGTACAATGAAATTACATGAAATGAAATATACAGAAGGCGCAAGACATAGCAAAAAACGTTTAGGACGTGGACATGCTTCTGGTACCGGGAAAACTGCTGGTAAAGGACATAAGGGTCAAAACTCTCGTTCAGGTGGAGGAGTTCGTTTAGGATTTGAAGGTGGACAAACACCTCTAGCTAGACGTTTACCAAAACGTGGATTTACAAACTTTACTCGTAAAGAATACGCAATTGTTAATGTTGAATCATTAAACAAATTTGATGCTAGTGTTGTAATAACTCCAGAATTATTAATGGAAACAGGACTAGTTAAAAAACAATTAGATGGAATTAAAATCTTAGGACAAGGTGAATTAGAGAAAGCATTAACTGTAAAAGCTAATAAATTTTCTAAATCGGCAATTGCTACGATTGAAAAAGCAGGCGGAAAAGTAGAGGTAATCTAATATGATTACAACTATAACTAGCATATTCAAAAATAAAGAAGTTTTGAAAAAAATATTATTTACGCTTGCTATGCTATTTATTTTCCGACTTGGGGTACAAATACCTGTTCCCAATATTAATGTTGATGCAATTAGTTCAGATACGTCTGGGTTAATTAATATGATGAATTTACTAGGTGGTGGAGCTATGGATCAAGCATCTATCTTCGCCCTTGGTATTACACCATATATAACAGCATCAATCATTATCCAGTTACTTTCTATGGATGTTATTCCATATTTAAGTGAATTGAGTAAAAGTGGTCAATCTGGTAGAAAACAAATGGATAAATATACACGCTATTTAGCGTTAATATTTTGTTTTATTCAAGCTTATACATTAACGCTAACATTACAAACTGCAGATAATGCATCATTATTAATTAATGATAGTACTGCAGGTTATCTATACGTTGCTACTGTATTTACTGCTGGAACAATGTTCCTTCTATGGATTGCTGATCGAATCAGTTCTCACGGAATAGGAAATGGTGTTTCGATGATAATCTTTGCTGGTATTGTATCTTCAATACCTTATGAGTTTCTTGAAGCGTTTAAAACATTGACAACTGGAGTAACAGGAAGTGCATATTTTAGTGGGATTCTGACATTTGCTAGTTTCTTGTTTGTATACTTAATTATTATTGTATTAGTTATATTTATTCAAACTGCGGTTAGAAAAATACCTATTCAATATACATCAAGTACAGTGCAAACAAAAAACAAAGATATGACATACTTGCCATTAAAAATAAATTCGGCTAGTGTAATTCCAGTAATATTTGCTTCTGCAATTATGATGGCACCAGTTCAAATTGTACAAATGTTATTATATGCGGGAGTGTTAACGGAAAATCCATTAACTACATCAATGCAAAATTTATTAAATATGAGCAGTATTGAAAGTTTATGTTTATATGCAATATTAATTATTGTCTTTACTTTCTTTTATACTAAGATGGTTGTTGATCCAGAAAAAATTTCTGATAACTTGTCTAAGTCTGGAACATATATTCCAGGAATTAGACCTGGTAAAGAAACTAAAGAATACTTGAACAAAGTTATAAATCGTATTACCGTATTAGGAGCTACATCTTTAGCTTGTATTGCGATTCTACCTTATATATTACCAATGATTATTACTGGATTACCTAATTCAATTCAAATGGGTGGGACAGGGTTAATTATTGTTGTTGGAGTTGCTATGGAAACAACCGCTCAAATAAAAGGTAAGTTAACTCAAAAATCTTATCAAGGATTTTTTAAATAGTGGGAGATGAAAAAATGAACATATTAATTATGGGAGGACCTGGAGCTGGAAAAGGCACAGTATCTTCTAAAATTGTAAATCAATTTAAAATCTTACACATTTCAACTGGTGATATTTTCAGAAGTGAAATATCATTGCAAACTGAATTGGGATTAACTGCAAAGAAATACATAGACCAAGGTTTATTGGTTCCCGATGAAGTTACAAATGCAATGGTAAAAAGCTTCTTGGAAAAACAAGATATATCAAACGGATATCTATTAGATGGATATCCAAGAACTTTGGCTCAAGCTGAAGCTTTTGATAAACTAGTTAAAGGTACTGATTTGGAAATTGACAAAGTCGTGGCTTTAGAAATTCCATTTGATGTGCTATCTTCAAGAATTACTGGTCGTAGATTATGTAAGAGTTGTGGAGCTATTTATCATATTACTTATAGTCCTTCAAAAAAAGAAGCAGACTGTGAGAAATGTGATGGAGTATTATATCAAAGGAAAGATGATACATTAGAAAGTTTGGAAGTGCGTTTAGAAGAATATTCAAAAAACGCAAATCCAATATTGACGTACTATTCTAGTAAAGGGCTTGTGTCTACTGTAGATGCAAATCAATCATTAGAAACAGTATGGAAAGAAACTCTAATTGTATTGGGAGAAAACAAGTAATGATTACTTGTAAATCTCCAAGAGAAATTGTTTACATGAAAAAAGCCGGTGAAATTGTTGCGTTAGCTCATAAAGCAGCTAAAGATTCAATAAATCCTGGTTTAAGTACATTAGATTTAGATGCAATTTGTGAAAAAACTATTAGAGACGCTGGAGGTATTCCTTCATTTAAAGGTCTTTATGGTTTTCCAAATGCATGTTGTATTTCTGTAAATAATGTATTAGTACATGGTATTCCAAGTAGTGATCAAATTTTAAAAGAAGGTGACATTGTTTCTGTAGATATAGGAGCATGTTACCATGGATACCATGGTGACTCTGCCTGGTCATATGCAGTTGGAAAAATCAGTGATGAAGCAGCATTATTGCTGGAAGTTACAAAGCAGTCTTTGTATGAAGGATTAAAGAAGGCGAAAGCTGGAAATAGATTAACTGACATTTCACATGCAATTGAAACGCATGTACATAAATTCGGTTTCTCGATTCCTCAAGATTATGCTGGACATGGAATTGGAACTTCAGTTCATGAAGATCCAACTGTACCTAATTTTGGTAAGCCAAACAAAGGTGTATTACTAAAAGAAGGGATGTGCTTAGCAATTGAACCTATGGTTCATTTTGGAAAAGCACAAACAAGAGTATTAGCTGATGAATGGACAGTAGTTACTAAAGATAAAAGTTTAGCTGCCCATTTCGAACATTCGATTGTAATAACAAAGGATGGTTGCGAAATACTGACAAAATTACAGGATAAGGAGGATTCCAATAATGGCGAAACAAGACGTTATTGAAATTGATGGAGTTGTAGTAGATACACTTCCAAATGCACAATTTAAAGTGAAACTAGAGAATGGACACGAAATCATTGCTCACGTTTCTGGTAAAATCCGTATGCACTACATTCGCATTTTACCAGGTGATCGTGTTACTCTAGAAATATCACCATATGATTTAACACGTGGGCGCATAACATTCCGTCATAAGTAAACGGATAGGAGGAAAACACATGAAAGTAAGACCATCAGTCAAACCAATTTGTGATAAATGCCGAATCATCAAGAGAAAAGGCCGTGTAATGGTAATCTGTGAAAACCCAAAGCACAAACAAAGACAAGGATAACAAGAGAGGTGTAATGTAAATGGCTCGTATAGCAGGAGTAGACATTCCACGTGACAAACGTGTAGTAGTGTCGTTGACTTATGTATATGGTATTGGACGTACAACGTCTTCAAAAGTATTAGAAGTTGCGGGAGTTGATGAAAACATCCGCGTTAAAGATTTAACAGAAGAACAATTAAACGCTATTCGTAAAGAAGTCGACAACGTTAAAGTTGAAGGAGATTTACGTAGAGAGGTTTCATTAAATATTAAACGTTTAATGGAAATTGCTTCTTATAGAGGGATCCGTCATAGAAGAGGATTACCAGTAAGAGGACAAAGAACTAAAACAAATGCTCGTACACGTAAAGGTCCAATTCGTACAGTAGCAGGTAAAAAGAAGTAGGACGATAGGAGGAAATTAAAATGGCAAAAGCAAAAAAAGTTACTCGTAAACGTCGTGTAAAAAAGAATATTGCGAAGGGATGTGCACACGTACATTCAACATTCAATAACACAATCGTTACTATTACAGATGAAAGTGGAAATGCAATCGCATGGTCAAGTTCTGGAGCATTAGGATTTAAAGGATCTAGAAAATCTACACCGTTTGCAGCGCAAATGGCTGGAGAAGCAGCTGGTAAAGCAGCAATTGATCACGGAATGAAAACAATAGCAGTAAGCGTTAAAGGACCAGGTCCTGGACGTGAAGCAGCTGTTAGAGCTTTACAAATTGCAGGGCTAGAAATTACATTAATTAATGATGTAACTCCTATTCCTCACAACGGATGTCGTCCACCAAAACGACCACGTGGTTAATATTAACCAAAATAATGAGGAGGGTAATAAACAATGCAAAAATTTGAACGTGCACAGTTTGAAGTAAAAGAATTTATAGATTCTGAGAATTACGGGAAGTTTGTGATTGAACCACTTGAAAGAGGATTCGGAACTACAATCGGTAATGCATTAAGAAGAGTTTTATTATCTTCATTACCTGGAGGTGCAGTATTTTCAATTAAAGTTGAAGGAGTTTATCATGAATTCACTTCTATACCAGGAATCAAAGAAGATGTGACTGCAATTATCTTAAATTTAAAATCTATGATTTTAAGTGTAAGAGATGATGAAATTCACACTTTAAGAATTTCTAAAACGGGACCTGGTGTAATTACTGCAAAAGATATTATTTGTCCAGATGGTGTGGAAATTTTAAATAAAGATTTATATATTTGTAACCTTGAAGATGGAGCGACATTAGAAATGGAACTTCAAGCTAGAAACGGTAGAGGGTATGTAAATGCTAATGAAAACAAACGTCAATTCCAAGGACAAAACCAACCTTTAGGAATAATTTATACTGATTCAATTCATACGCCTATTGATAAAGTATCGTATCTTGTTGAACCAACTCGCGTTGGACAAGCAGCATCTTATGATAAGGTAACAATGGAAATATGGACAAACGGTTCATTATCTCCTCAAGAATCAATTGCACTTGCATCTAAAATCTTAATTGATTACTTTAGTTTATTAACAAATGTACATGAAGCTGTTAATGATATGGAATCAGTGATGAAAGAAGTTCAAGGAGAAGTTGTAAATAAAGGTTTAGTAATGATGATTGAAGACTTAGATCTATCAGTTCGTTCATACAACTGTTTAAAACGTGCGGGGATTCAAACTGTTGAAGAACTAACAATGAAAACAGAAGATGAAATGATGAGAGTTAGAAATTTAGGTAAAAAATCACTAAAAGAAGTTAAAGATAAAATTTATGATTTAAGCTTAAGCTTTAAATCATACGAATAGAAGTAAAGGAGGATTTTAAACTATGTGGAATCGTAAATTAGGTCGTACAGCTGATCACCGTAAAGCAATGCTTCGTAACTTAGCTACATCAGTAATTATGACTGGTAGCTTAGAAACAACTGAAATGAAAGCGAAAGAAGTGAGTTCAGTAGTTGAAAAATTGATTACTTTAGGAAAACGTGGAGATTTACATGCGCGCCGTCAGGCAGCATCATATGTAAGAGGAAACGATGCAGTCAAAAAATTATTTGATGAAATCGCACCTCTATATACTGAACGTAATGGTGGTTATACTAGAGTAGTGAAAACTAGAAATCGTCGTGGAGATAATGCTCCAATGGCAATTGTACAGTTCGTTAAGTAATTGACAATAAAAAAAAATGCAACCAATTAACTGGTTGCATTTTTTTTGGTTCTTTAAATTCTAGTGTTGGTGAGTAAAATCTATTACTAAATAGGGTGTAATCTAGGTATGAAAATAGAAATATTTTCATACCTTTTTTATCATGTCACTTGTATGTTCAAAGAGGACTTACAAATGATTAATATACGTGTTCTAAAATGA
>CAMQRS010000028.1 GCA_947036815.1 uncultured Erysipelotrichaceae bacterium | reverse complement strand
AATTGTTTCTTTTTGATTATTTTTGAGTGTCTACTCGATAAGCATCATATCAATCTTTGAACTTTTCTTTTATATATTTAGATACTATCAATAGTGTAAATAGCGACTATGATAATTTTTTTGTATTTACTTTTGTATATAATAAATGACATGAGTGACAATTCCGTTACTATATAGGTGCGAAACTAATAGTAAGGAATTAAACTCATGTCCGTTGTTTATTATACGTTAATTATATCTCCTTTAACAACTAATTCGTGTACCTTTTATCAAGAACAAGTATGTTGAAGGATATTGCTTTAAATTCTGCGATCTATAAAGTTAAATGTGTATATTACTAGTCAATCGCAACTATAATGTAAGAAAATAATCAATTTACTTTATTATTGCGCATGGATTTACAAAGTATACATATATTGTAAAGGGGGAATGATGTGTTAGAATTAAGGACTATTAAAGATAATGGGAATACATTTATAGGAGTGAAATTAGGGTTGCCTAGACAACCTATTTATATTATTTATACAACACAATGCATAGTTGTTGGAGTATTGTATGACATTCATAACTTTAATCACAATATAGCGGTTGTGCAGGTGAATGAAAATAAAAGCTTCAATGATTTACTAAATAGTAGATGCATTGATATGAATGATAAAGCAAAGTGTTTAGGATATGAACTAGACATGAAAGGAATTGAGGTGCTTTCCCATTCGCTTAGTAAGGAAAATAAAGAAAAAATATAGTGTGACTATTACACTAGTTGTTATATTTATCGTAAGTATGTATTTGTTTATGCAGATCAATGTCTTGATTAAGCCACAATTGATTGCAATCGCAAAGCAAAAGGCGAATGATTCTTTGACCTATTTAACACAAAGGGTAATTCAATCTTTGGATTATGATTCTGATCAATTAATTATTTATGAACATGACTCGCAAGGAGAAATTAGTAGTATTACCTACAATACCAAGTACTTGAATGAAATTTTATATGAAAGTGTAGAGGCAATTGATGAAAACTTGAATGAAGCTTATGCTGGAGAATCTGTGGAAGCGCTAAATGACGTATTTCATGAAGATGGAATTATTCATGAAGTAGCACTTGGTTATTTAACGCCAATTTCTTTTCTTCAAAATTTTGGATATCATTTTAAGATATATTTAGAACTGAGTAGTTATGTAAATGGAAATATAAGAGTAGATAGTGAGCCCTATGGAATTAATTCATCACTCATAACGGTGTATCTGGACATTAATATTACAGGGACAATTCTTACTTCTATATATCAAGAAGAATTAAATTATGTAAGCAGTTTGCCACTTATTATTCAAGTAGTGAATGGAGAAGTAGGTAGTTTTCAAACCTATAAAAAAAGCGAATAGGACTATATAGTCGCTATTCGCACTTCACATACACCTTCTACTTCTTCTAATAACATGGCTTCAATACCAAGTTTTAGAGTATCATCCAAAGCGTTGCATTCCATACATGCACCATGCATATGTACGTAGACAATACCGTTATCTTCATCGAAATTGGAAAATTCAACATCTCCACCATCTCTTTGCAGGTAAGGTCTAATTTTTTCTAATACGGAAACTATTTCTAATTCTTTAGGATTCATATCTACACCTCGCTTTATTATTATAGCACACTCTTTTGAAATTGTGCTATAATATACAATAGAAGTGGGGTGATTTTTTTGGTATATCAAAATGGTGAAATTATTGAGGGTGAGATTACTGGTGTACAGCCTTATGGAGCCTTTGTAAAGTTTGAAAATGATCAATATGGTCTTATACACATTTCAGAAATGTCTAGAGACTTTATTAAAGATATCAATCATTTTGTGAGAGTGAATCAGAAGATAAAAGTAAAAGTTATTGACTATGATGTAGAAAGTAAGCATTATAAATTATCTTTAAAAGCACTACAACAAAATTTATCAAAAGAGAAACGGAAAGCCCATCGTAGTATAAAACTTCCAAAAATGGAAATCGGATTTACTACAATTGAAAAACACTTACAAAGATGGATAGAAGAAGCGAAAGCTAATTAGGAGGAACCATGATTAAATTTGATAGTACAAATGCATTTTTAGAAGAAGATATTGTATCGTACCAACAACAAGTAAACGAATTGCATGAAGCAATAGTTAATAAGACAGGAAAAGGTAATGATTTTCTAGGATGGGTTGACTGGAGCGAAAACTATGATAAAGCAGAATTTGAGCAAATAAAAAAATCTGCAGCATATGTTAGAGAAAATTGCGACGTTTTTATTGTATGTGGTATTGGTGGTTCTTACTTAGGAGCGAGAGCTGCAATTGAAATGATTAATGGATTATATGCAGATAAGAAACCTGAAGTAATTTTCTTTGGGAATACATTCTCTTCTACATATGTAGCTCAAGTATTAGAATACATTAAAGATAAAGAAATTTGTGTAAATGTTATTTCTAAGTCAGGAACTACTACTGAAACAGCGTTGGCGTTCCGTTTATTAAAACAATTCATGGAAGCTAAATATGGAAAAGAAGAATCTAGCAAACGTATTTTAGCTACTACTGATATAGAAAAAGGTACATTACATGATATTGCAGCTAAAGAAGGATATCAAACATTCTCTATCCCAAGTGATATTGGTGGAAGATACTCAATCATTACAGCAGTAGGGTTGTTGCCTATTGCAGTTGCAGGAATTAGTATTGATGATTTAATGGATGGAGTAAAGGAAGCGTTTGTTGACTTTGCTGATGCTGACTTAACAAAAAATAGTGCCTATGCGTATGCAGTGGCTAGAAGAATTTTACAAAACCAAGGTAAAGATGCAGAAATGTTTGTATCTTACGACTTGAATACTTCAATGCTTGCTGAATGGTGGAAACAATTATTCGGTGAAAGTGAAGGAAAAGAAGGTAAAGGAATTTTACCTTGTAGTGGTACTTTCTCAACAGATTTACATTCTTTAGGACAATTTGTTCAAGATGGTAAAAAATTGTTGTTTGAAACAGTAGTTACTTTTGAAAAACCTATTATTGATGTTGTTTTTCCAAGTGATGAAGATAATGCAGATGGTATGAATTATTTAGCTGGGAAATCACTTGACTGGGTAAATAAAATGGCAATGCAAGGTACATTAGAAGCGCACGTTGAAGAAGGAAATGTTCCTAATTTAATTTTGACTGCTCCTGATATGAGTGCAAAATCATTTGGATACTTATGCTATTTCTACTTTAGAGCATGTGCAATGACTTGTTATATGATAGATGTTAATCCATTTAATCAACCTGGTGTTGAAGTATATAAGAAAAATATGTTTAAACTTTTAGGAAAGAACTAATAAGGTGAAGGAATAGGCAACTATTCCTTTTTTTAAATGAACTCAAGAATGTATGAAATAGACTGTGCTCATTGCCAAAGTAAATGGATGGTAAAAGCAGAGACCATCGTTAACGCTACTATAGAGTATTCGTTAAAACAATCGATATTAGATGAATCTTTTTTTAAACGTAAGTGTAAAAATTGTGGAAATACAATTTATTTTTACTACTCTTTTTTATACTGTGATACTAAGAATAAAGTGTTAGTAGCTTTGAAAATAAAAGAAGATTCAAAATGGATAGAACAGTTAAAAATGAATAGTCATTACAAAGATTTTGAACTCTATGAAATAGAAGACGGAGTTCAACTAAAAGAATTAATCCTAGTAAGTGATTATAACTTAGATTATAATCGAATCCTAGAATGTAAGAAAAAACTACAACACCAATATACGAATATGTATGTGGATGCTGTAGATGAATGTTATGTTTGGATGGTTTGCAATGAGACTTTTTTTGGAATAGAGATCAGACATGTAAATAAAAACTACACAAATGTGTAGTTTTTATAGTTTTATGGGGCTATTGGTAATTCGCCTTCACCACCATCATCTATTTTTGTGTAGATTGCAGTTATATTTAAATCGCTATTGATGATTGAAAAATCTTGATCCCAACCACTGAATTCATATCCTTCAATGATAGGAGCTACTGGTGGGCTTGCAGCTCCACCTTCGATTACCTCTACGGTTAATAATACGATAGTTCCATCCATATTATAGAAGGTAACTGTATAATTAATATCTTCCTCATCTTCGTCTGGGTCTGGAATCGGGTTCTCTTCGTCTTCTGGAATCGGAACTTCATCTATTGGGTCATCCTCAGGTATAGTTGGTAAGAAATCTTCGTAATTTGAAGACACGTATGTGATATCTTGATTGGTTTGATAATCTGTAATCGGACTTAAATCATTTATATTGAATGCAAATTCATCAAATGTGGTAGGATTTTTATGCATGAAATAAATTTCATATAATGCGATAATATCATTTTCGTTTAATAACATACAAGATAAAGGGAGCGATGGGTATGAAGCGGTAAGTAACATTGCACCACTTCCGTTTTCTAGTGTAGTTGAACCAGTGGTCCATGCTTCTAGGTTTTCGATTTCATAACTCACAAATTTATTTACTTGATCTTCAGTGAAGTTAGTTGTTACATAATCGCCCATTAAATTAAGCAATGTAGGTATTTTAGTAGCACCTTCGACTGAAATAGTCTTATTTATGATTGCTTGAATAATTTGTTGTTGAGCTTTTGTTCTTCCGATATCACCGACACCTTCTGAATATCTGTGTCTTGAATAGGCAAGCGCTTCTTCTCCATTAATTTCCTGCATTCCTGGATATAAGGTGATTAAATCCTCTGGGGCAAAGCTTCTTTCTGAATTTTGCTCAGAGAAAGCGTACTGGATATCTACATCCACGCCTCCTAAGGTATCTACAATTTTGATTAGACTGCTAAAATTAATTTTAATATAAAAATCTAAATCAAAACCGATTACATTTTCAATTGAATCTCTGGTGTTTTCTACACCACCATATACTCCAGTGTGAGTAAGTTTATCATTTACAGAACCTAATGCGATATTAGGAACGAATAAATCTCTAGGTAGGGAAATCATTTCAATATGATTTAATTGAGGGTTCACAATTAATACCATATTCACATCAGATAACCCATTACTGTCAGGGCTTGCTTTACTATCTGAAGCTGTTAATAAGACGGTGAATACATCTTTGGTTAAATCTATTCCTTGTGTTGATTCGTAATCTATGGTGTTTTCTATTTCTCTAGCTATTGAGTGTATTTTATTAATTTGAGCATAAAATTCAGGCATAGCTTCTATCAAAGTATCGACGTATGCTTCTGAAATAATGAATGCATCAATTTTTTTATCAAGTAGTTCTTGTGCAAGTTCAATATAATTATTTGTTCCTGTAAAATCAAGTGATCCTAAATCATCTTCTAATTCATCCATAGCATATTCTGCGTTATCTAAGTCTACACCATTTTGATAACCGATGGTTGCGGTAGATAAATCGTCTAGTTGTTCAATTGATGAATCCTGTAGTGATAAAACTAAGATATTCTCAGTTTTAGTTTTACTACCTGATGTAATGTTTTTAGTTGCGTTATTTATGCTAGTTAAGTAAAAACTTAAAATACCAAGAATAATACATAAGAAAACAATGAATCCTCTACGTATATAGATAAAATTCTTTTTCATTTTTTTTAATGTTAATGCAATACATAAAAGAACTGAAATATCGATGAAAGCCAGTGCTAACATTCGATAAGTGAATGGTAATAATTTTGTATTAAATATACTGTAGTTAGACCAAATAGCGACAATTATTAATGCGGCTATTAATCCATTTTCAATGGTAAGCATTTTTTTTATATTTTGTTTGTTCATAATACACCTCTAATACTTATTATATAATAAGTAAGAGATTAAAACAAATGAAGATTTAGTGAATAATATAAAAGAGTATTGCATAGCAATACTCTTAGTAGGTTGTTATATTGTAATAATTATGATAGTTTGCGTCTCTTTCAAATAGTGAATCAATATCGAATGAGAAATCATTGAATGTATATGATGAGTCAAAGGCATCGTGAAGTGCTTTAACTTCTAATACATCAGTAGTTCCTAAATAATATACGCTTGATGTAAACTGAGGCATACTAGCGGTGTAATCAAAGGCACTAATTCCTTTGTCTAGAGACACTGCATTAATTGACCATGGTTGTAAATTATCTATTTGAAATTTGATGAATGTTTTTATTTCATTTGTTGTAAAGTTGGTAATCACATACTTGGGCAGAATATTAAGTAAGTCATCCATTTTAGATGTTAATCCGCTTGGGGTAAGTAGGGTGTTAATGATACCTTTAACCACGTTTATTTGAGCTTCATTTCTTCCTAAATCTTGATTTATATAAGAACTTCTATGTCTTGAATACGCCAGTGCTTGTTGTCCGTCAAGAGTTTGTAGTCCTTGATTGATACAAATTAAATCTTCTTCTTCAAAGCTTCTGTTTTCATCTTGCTCGCAAAATGTGATAGGGACATCAACTTCTATTCCACCGATAGTATTCACAATTTCAATGATTGAAGTAAATGATACTTTGATAAAGAAATCAACATCAATTTCAAAAGCATGTTCAATTGCTACCACTGTATTTTGGATTCCGTTAGCTCCGGTATGAGTTAGTTTATCACTTTGATTATCATAATGGGGATTTGGTATATACGCATCTCTAGGAATAGAAATAGCATTCACTTGATTGGTTACAGGATTGACTAGCAATAACATATTCATATCACTTTTACTATAATTCCCTTCCTCGTCTGATCCGCTAATAAGAACACTGAAAGGTTCGCTGGTGATATCTTTATCAGAAGCTGTAGTACCTAATGTTGTTGTATGTGTAAACTCTGTTAGATAGATGAATGTTTCATTAAAGTTATATGCATCAGTATAACTAGCGACAGATGCTTTATTGATAATTGCACAATCAATATAACCTAAATATAAACTTGAAAGCATATCATCATAACTTGTGAACTCTTTGTATTCTATGTCTTCATAGCTAGTATCAAGTTGTTTTTGTACATACGTACTTGCATCGATATCTGTACTAATTTGTATTCCTACTATTTTCTTATCTAAATCATCAATAGTTTCTACTTTAGCATCGAAGAATTCGTTATCTGCTAATGAATAAGCACTCATGTGGGTGCTTATTTCTTCAAGAGGAGTAGAGTCACTACCCAAATCATCAAAGAATGAATTAAATGATTGAAATTTAATGATGACAAAAATCATGCAACCACAGATTAGTAAGATAAATAATTTACGTATTAGAATGGTAAATAAACCTTTTGATTTTAAGCAGTAAATGTATCCTATTAAAATAATAAGGGAAACAAAAATGCATACATAACTAAATTTAGTAGAATATGAATATATGGTATAGGTTAACAGCGATGCGAGACATATATATACTGGAATAATTAATAAATCTAATATATTTCCGTATTTATGGACGCGCTTCTGTTTTGTTTTGTTTTTTTTCTTCATTTGAATCCCTCGCTTCAATTATTATATACTATTTATTAAAATAAATCATTTTTTTAATGAAATCGTAAGAAACTAAATTACACAATATTCTATTAAATTTGTTGTATTTTATGAAAAAACAAACTTGATTTATAGTATAATGTAAAATGAGGTAAAATAATGAAACAATTAGAACACTTAAATAAAAAACAATTAGAAGCAGTTACTAGTGTTGATAGTCATGTACGTATAGTTGCTGGAGCAGGCTCTGGAAAAACACGTGTGGTGACAACTAGAATTGCATATTTAATTGAAGAAATAGGAATATTACCGCATCGTATACTAGCAATCACATTTACTAATAAAGCTGCTAACGAAATGAAAGAGCGAGTAAGTAGTATCATGAATTGTGGGAATAGCGGTGTAAAAGTAAGTACCATTCACTCTTTGTGTGTACGAATTTTAAGAGAAGATATACGTCATTTAAATTACCCACAAAACTTCACTATATTAGATAGTGATGATCAAAAAACAATATTAAAAACAATATATAAACAATTAGACCTAAATATTAAAGATATATCTTTGAATCAATCATTAGGTTATATTTCAAATAATAAGTGTGCCTTTGTTGGTGTGGAAGAAGCGCAAGCGTTGGCTAACACGTATACATCAGAAGTATACAAAGCGCAAATATATGATTTATATACGCAAAAATTAAAAGAAATGTATGCCTTAGATTTTGATGATTTAATTTTATTCGTACATAACCTATTCGAACACAATGAAGAGGTAAGAAGGAAATGGCAAAACCGTTTTGATTACATCCACGTGGATGAGTTTCAAGATGTCGATGTTATCCAATATGGAATTATCAAAAACTTAGTGAAAGAAGATACTAAACTTTGTGTTGTTGGTGATCCCGATCAAACGATTTATACATGGCGTGGTGCAGATGTAGATATTATTATGAATTTTGAAACGGATTTTAATACTAGTAAAAGCATTGTGTTAAATGAAAATTATAGAAGTACACCGAGTATATTACAAGGTGCAAACAGTTTGATAAAAAACAATACGTATCGTATAGATAAAGACTTGTATACCAATAATAAAGGTAGTGAAAAAATAACACACTATTTAGCTAATGATGAAAATGATGAAAGTATATGGATCGCTAAAAAGATAAAACAATTGCATAATGAGGGATTACCTTATAAAGATGTAGCTATCTTATACCGATCAAACTATTTATCTAGAGGTTTGGAAAAAGCGTTCTTAGATTACCAAATTCCATACCGTATCTATGGAGGAACTAAGTTTTTTGAACGTGCAGAAATTAAAGATGCTATTTCATATTTGCGATTATTATTAGTAAATAATGATGCTATTGAATTGGCAATCCGCAGAGTTATCAATGTCCCTAGAAGGGGTGTAGGACCAAAAGCGATGAGTGCTATTGAACAAATTAGTGATGCAGAAAACTCGAATTTTTATGAAGTAATTAAAAATCACACTATTGCTAGAGGTGTCACTCAAAACAAAGTAAATGAGTTTGTTAATTTAGTTGAAAAATATCGTGTAAAAACGAAAGATTATAGTATATCTATATTGATTAAAGGTTTGTTGGAAGAAAGTGGTTATTATCGTATGCTTGAAGATAATCAAGAGAGCGAACGATTAGAAAACTTAATGGAATTAGTAGCGGATATTGAGCGCTATGAAAATGAAGAGGATTCAAACTTAGAAGAATATTTACAAATGATTTCTTTATATACAGATACAAGTAATGAAAATGAAGGTACGTATGATTATGTACAAATGATGAGTATTCATGCTGCAAAAGGGTTGGAATTTGACAATGTTTTTGTATATGAACTAAGTGAAGGTGTATTTCCAAATGAAAAAAGTGTAAATGAAGGTGGAAAACACGCGTTAGAAGAAGAACGTAGATTAGCTTATGTAGCATATACTAGAGCTAGAAAAAAATTATATATTACAAGTTCTCAAGGATATAGTTTTGTGTTACAAAAGATTAAAACGGTATCACGATTTGTGAAAGAAATAGATGAAGATGTTATTGATAAATTAAATCAACAACCTAGTTATCAAAACCAAGAATACAAATATAATAAAGGTGATGCAGCAATACGTGCACAGAAACCCTTAACTTCAACGACGAATGCAAGTAAAGTTAAACTTAAAAAAGGTGAATTAATCAGCCATACTGTATTTGGAGATGGTGTTATATTAAGTAGTAAAGATGGGGTAGTAGAAATAGCGTTTGATAGAAAATACGGAATTCGTAAACTGTCAGCTATACATCCTTCAATAAGTAAGAAATAGGAGCGTAAAAGATGGATATAAAAGCTAGAATAAATGAAATAATACGATTGTTGAATACATATGCTCATGCGTATTATGTATTGGATAAACCGATGATTGATGATTTAGAATATGATCGTTATTATCAAGAATTAAAAGAGTTAGAAGAACAAAATCCAGAATTTGTACAAGAACATTCTCCTACGTTTCGAGTAGGTGGAAAATTATTAGACGGATTCTCTAAAGTAGAACATAAAAGAGCGATGCTTAGTTTACAAAATGCCTATAATCTAGAAGACTTATTAGCTTTTTCTTCTAGAATCGAAAAAGAAGTAGGAAAAGTAAATTATGTTGTAGAATTGAAAATTGATGGATTAGCGATGTCTATCCATTATGAAGATGGAGTATACCAACAAGCAATTACTCGAGGAAACGGAACTGAAGGCGAAGATGTTAGTGAAAATGTACGCCTTATTCGAAGTGTGCCGATGAAAATAGATTGCTTATCTCCAGTAGAACTTCGTGGAGAAGTATTTATGCCCAAAGCATCTTTTGATGCAATTAATAAAGAAAAAGAAGCGAATAATGAAGATTTGTTTGCGAACCCTAGAAATGCTGCGGCTGGGACGATACGTCAATTAGATACAAGCATCGTTGCTAAACGTAAGTTGGATGCATTTTGGTACCAACTAGGAAATGATGATGAATTTAAAATGAATTATCATAGTGAAGTATTAGAGTTTTTTAGTGAACAAGGCTTTAAAGTAAACAATCAATATAAAGTTTATGATAATATGCATGATGTATATGCGTATATCGAAGAAATAACAACGTTACGAAATTCATATCCGTATGAAATTGATGGAATAGTTATTAAAGTGAATGAAATAGAAATGCAACATCAGTTAGGGTACACAGCCAAAACGCCGAAATGGGGAATTGCCTATAAATTTCCTGCTGAAGAAGTAGTGACAAAATTAAGTGATATTACACTAAGTGTTGGACGTACTGGAAAAATTACGCCCAATGCAGTGTTGGAGATGGTGCGTGTAGCAGGAACTAAAGTCAGTGCGGCACAACTTCATAACGAAGATTACATAAGAACTAAAGATATTCGGATTCATGATTTTGTTGTTGTTCGAAAAGCCGGTGATATCATACCAGAAGTTGTATCACCAATTATCGATCGAAGAACAAACGAATGCGTTGCCTATGAATTTCCAACTACTTGCCCTGTCTGTCATGAAGGGTTAGTTCGAAAAGAAGAAGAGTCAGCACATTTCTGTATCAATGTAGATTGTGAAGCAAGAGTATTAGAAAGTATGATTCACTTTGCAAGTAGAGATGCGATGAATATTGATGGATTAGGTGATAAGAAAATAGAGTTTCTATATAAACAAGGATTGTTGAGAACAATAGAAGATATTTATGAATTACATAAACATAAAGAAAAGATACTAATGTTCGAAGGATTTCAAGAGAAAAGCACTCAAAACATGTTGGATGCCATTGAGTTGAGTAAAGAAAATTCTTTCGAAAGCTTATTGTTTGGATTGGGTATTGCTCAAGTAGGGAAAAAGACGGCGAAAATACTAGCACGTCATTTTTTAACGATAGAACGTATTGTAGATGCGACGAAAGAAGAACTTGAAAATATAAGAGATATTGGACACATAAGTGCACAATCCATTGTTGATTTTTTTGCTAATGAAAAGAACATTGAAATCATGAATGTGTTAAAAGAGTATGGCTTAAACATGAAAAGTGTTAAACTAGAAGTGGTAGAGTCACCTTTTACGAATAAAAATATAGTGTTAACAGGAACGTTACAATATATGAAACGTGAAGAAGCGAAAAAAATATTAGACCAATTAGGCGCAAATATAGTGGGGAGTGTTTCCAAAAAAACAGATATTGTTATTTTTGGAGAAAATGCTGGTTCAAAACTAGATAAAGCGCAAAAATTAGATATTTTATTAATGGATGAAGCTACTTTTATTAGTGAGGTAAAATATGAAAAAGATTAGTTACTTAATGTGTATCATTGCATTACTATTAACTGGATGTACACAAGATGAGAATAAAGATGACAAAACAATTGTAGTAGAATCTGTTACAGAAGATGGATACCGTATGGTAATACCATTTGTAGAAAGTGATGCTACGCAAACTCATGTAACTTTTAATCGTAGTGACTATGATGTCAAAGCGGTAGGGGAAGGGTTGATGAATTATTCTTCTGAATATTTTTCTCCCTCAAAATATTATTTACAAGATGGGCAACTCTTAGATAGGGATACCTTACAAGTGAATACATTTTATGGAGATACAGAAGGGTTGTTGGGATTCAAAAGCAATGAAAATCCCTATGGACTAAATCCTGAAAAAGATAGTAAATTACCAATAACGGATGGAGAAACTGCTGTTGTAGGTTCAAGTACAATCCCAGTTGTAGATATCGTGGAGTATAACTTTCATACTGATAGCGCTGGCGAATCAGATATAGAAGGAATTGGGTTAGCGATTATATTGAATCGACATGTCGTTGATAGTGAAGGTAATGCACATACAATTAGTGATGAAAATTTACAAATCATCGGTGAAGAAGCGGCAAGAAATGTAGTAGCGTATTTAAAAACTTTACCAGCTGTATCGAATCAAACGCCAATCATGGTAGCACTTTTTAGTGCTGAAAGCAGTGATTCAAATTTAGCAGGATCATTCTTTTCAATAGGATATGGAACTAATGGTATTGATCAATTTAAAGATGTAGAAGAACAATGGGTTATTTATCCCAGTGCGACAGCAGCTAGTTTGAATTCAGGGGTAAGTAGTCAATTTGATGGAATAAAAACATCATTACATACCTTCTTACCAAATGATATTAGCATTATAGGTAAAGGATTGTTCATAGAAAACAAATTAGATAAGTTAGAAATTACGATCACAACGCAAGCGAAAACATATACGGAAAACTTAGCGTTAGTACAGTATATGGAATCACTAATGGTGAATTTCAGTGATAATTATTATTCAATCTGTATCAGTTTTACAAGTAATACAGAAAGTTTTGCAGTATTAGAAAGAAAAGCAGGTAGTGATACCACTACTATCATTATGCAATAGAGAGGGAATTATGGAAAAATTTAGTAAAGAATACTTTAGGTATTTAGCAAATCAAATTATGTTTGATTTAAGTGACCAAGAAATAGAAGAATTACAGGAAGATTTTAAAACATTAACAAAGCAAATGGAGTTATTAGATAAAATTGATACTTCAAATGTGGATGAAATGATTTATCCGTTTGAGGAAGATACCGTATATTTAAGAGAAGATGTTGTAAATCACGAGATTACACAAGAGGAAGCCTTACAGAATGCACCTCTAGTAAAAAATAAAATGATTGTAGTACCTAAGGTGGTGAAATAATATGAATTTTAATGATGTAAAAAATAAAGATATCAAAACAGCGTGTGAAGAAAGTTTATCACTTGCTAAAGCGTCACAAGCAAAATTAAATGCAGTTGTAAGTTTCGTTGAAGTAGAACAACAAGTAAAAGAATTATCGAATAAGAATGCAAATTCTCCGTTATTTGGGGTACCTATAGTGTTAAAAGATAATGTGAGTACCAAAGGAATATTAACGAGTGCATCGAGTCGTATATTAAGTAATTATATTCCAATTTACGATGCAACAATTACTAAGAAGTTAAAAGAAGCAGGAGCGATTGTGATTGCTAAATCAAGTATGGACGAATTAGGAATGGGTGGAACAAACCTAAATGCATATACAGGAAAAGTAAATAATCCATATGATGTAAATCGTATAAGTGGAGGAAGTAGCGGAGGAAGTGCTGCTTTAGTTGCGCAAGGTGTTGTCCCATTTGCGATAGGAACGGATACTGGAGATAGTGTAAGAAAGCCAGCGAGTTACTGTGGTATTGTAGGAGTTAAGCCTACCTATGGAAGAATTTCTCGTTACGGAATTATTCCATATGCTTCAAGTTTAGACCATGTTGGATACTTTACAACAAATGTAAGTGACGCTAGTAGTGCGTTAGAAGTGTTAGCAGGTAGAGATGATTTAGATATGACATCTTCTAATCAAGAAGTGCAAGCATATTCGAAATTATTAGATAGTAATGTAGCAGGTAAGAAAATTGCGATATTGGTGAATGTGCAAGAAGCGATTGAAGATACAACAATAACAAATAGTTTTAATCATATTATGAATACGTTAAAAGAAAAAGGTGCGATTGTTGAAGAAGTACGCATGAACGATGATTATATGAAAGCATTGTTACCTACATACTATGTACTTAGTAATGCAGAAGCAACTGCGAATCATTCGAATTTAGATGGTGTTCGTTTTGGAGTAAGAGAAGAAGGTGCTGATTTAGTTGAAATCATGATTAATTCTCGTACCAAAGGTTTTAGTAGTGATGTAAGAAAAAGATTTGTGATTGGATCATATTCATTACACGTTGATAATCAAGAAAAACTATACAAAAAAGCCCAAAAAGTAAGAAGAGTAATTGTTGATGAGTTGAAAACGATAATGAATAAATATGATGTAATAGTAGCTAGTTCTTCAGGAACAATTGCACCGTTACCAAATCAAAAATGTGGAGAAGATTTAAGTGTGTCACATCTAGTGGCTGAAAATCACATGTTACTTGGAAATTTCAGTGGATTCCCATCGATGTCATTGCCACAAGTGATGGTTAATAAGATGCCTGTAGGAATAAGTGTGATGGCAAAAGCGTTTGATGAAGTGAATATGTTCAATATCGCAAAAGCAATAGAAGAGATTACCGGATTAGAAAACATAGTAGTAGGAGGAGATGAATAATGAATTTTGAAACAGTAATTGGGATAGAAATCCATTGTGAATTAAAAACGAATACAAAAATGTTTTCAGGAGCAGCTGTCGACTTTGCCAGTGAACCGAATACAAATACAAATGAAATTGATTTAGGAATGCCAGGGATTTTACCTTCTGTAAATAAAGAAGCGGTAGCTAGTGCGTTACGTACTTGTTATGCATTGGAATGTGAAATAGATCCATTGATTAAATTTGATCGTAAAAACTATTACTACTCAGATTTACCAAAAGGATTTCAAATAACACAACAATTTTACCCAATCGGAAGTCATGGGAAAATACAAATAGAAACAGAATTAGGAAAAAAAGAAATACGAATTAATCGTATTCATATGGAAGAAGATACAGCGAAACAATTACATCAAATTGAAGGTAGTTTCATTAACTTCAACCGTGCAGGAACGCCACTTATTGAAATAGTGACAGAACCAGATATGAGCAACGCAAAAGAAGCGATTGCTTATGTAGAAAAAGTTAGAAACATGCTGTATTACTTAAATGTAAGTGATTGTAAGATGGAAGAAGGAAGTATGAGATGTGATATAAACATTTCTTTGCGTCCTTATGGATATCCTGAATTAGGAGTTAAAAGTGAAATTAAAAACTTAAACTCTGTTAGTAATGTACAAAAATCAATTGAATTTGAAATAGAGAGACAAAGTAAAATATTGTTATCTGGTGGACAAGTGGAACAAGCAACTAGAAGGTTTGATGAAGCGAGTCGCTCTACCGTGCTAATGCGTAAAAAAGAAGGGGCAGTAGACTATAAATACTTCCCTGAACCAAATATTTTCCCAATACGCTTAGATGCAAATTGGATTGAGAAAATCAAAAATACGTTACCTGAATTGCCAAGTGAGCGAAAATCAACGTATACGCAATACGGATTAAGTGATTATGATGCGGATATTTTAGTACAAACGAAAGAAGTGAGTGACTTCTACAATGAAGTAGTGACACATACGAAAGAATATAAATTAGTAGCCAACTGGGTTATTGTAGAAATGATGGCATTTTTAAATAAGAATAATATAGATATTCATAAGAATCCATTATCGCCTCAATATCTGGCCATTATGGTTGAAATGATACAAGCGAAAGAGATTTCTGGAAAACAAGCGAAAATTGTATTTGAAGAAATGATGAATGGAAAAGATCCAAGAAAAGTTGTTGAAGAAAAAGGGATGAAACAGTTAAGTGATACAAGTGCGATATTAACGCTGATTCAATCGGTATTAGATGCGAACCCTCAATCTATTGAAGATTTTAAAAATGGAAAAGATAGAGCAGTTGGATTCTTAGTTGGACAAGTGATGAAAGCTAGTAAAGGTCAAGCAAATCCAGCGATGACGAATAAAATGTTAGTAGAAGAATTGAAGAAAAGATAGCAATTTTGCGTCAAATCAAGTAATATAATAAATAGGAGTTGAACTTTATGACAAACAAAACAAACAAAAAGAAAGATAGTAAAAAAAAGGTAAACGGATTATTGGTATTCACAATAACGGTGATTGCGATTCCGCTTGGTATTTTAGCTCTTATTATATTTTCTTCTCTAACTCAAAAAGGAGAACCTGTTTTTGGAAGTAGATTTGATACACAATTAGATCCAGCAATTGAAAAAAGTGCACTAAAAGATATCGAAGAATCAATTAATTTTGAGAACATTGATAGTAAAAGTGTAAATTTAAACGCTGCAACACTTAGAATATTAGTTGATGCAAATGATGCTGTGGATGCTGCCACAATAGAAGCGATAGCAAATCAAGTATATGACATTGTAAATAGTAACCTTGATATAGCGACTTACTTCACTACTCAAGATACAACGAAAATGTATGATTTAGAAATTCATGTATACAATTATATTCCAGACGAGGAAAATGAAGAAGAAGTGAACGGTCAATTATATGCAGTACTTTATAAGAATGCAACGACTGCAGATAAAGCAATTGATTGGTCTACGACGATCAAAGATGGAGAGACTTATGAGTCTATTCAAGAAGCATTAAGATTAGCAGAAGAAGCGGCGAAAGCAGCGGAATTAGAAGAAAAAGAAAGTGAATAAAAGGGCAACAGCCCTTTTTTAGATAAAAAAAATGAAAAAGAACGATATTTTAATAGGAACATGTGTAGATTACACGCACGAAGGATTAGGTGTAGTAAAAGTAGATGATTTTGTATTTTTTATGAATGACGTATTAGTTGGAGAAGAAGTTGAATTTGTTGTTACTAAACTACAAAAAACATATGCATATGGAAAAGTTACAAAAATGATTAAAGCATCAGAACATCGTGAAGAAGCGAAATGTCCTTATAATAATCAATGTGGTGGATGTCAAATCATGCATATGAATAAAGAAGAACAATTAAGATTCAAAACAAACATTGTTAAAAACAATATGGAGAAAATCGGTGGATTAAACATAGATGTGAAACCAACGATTGGTTCTGATCAGTTATTTCAATACCGTAATAAGGCACAATTTCCAATTCAAATTAAAGATGGAGTAGCGATGGGATTTTATCGTATTCATAGCAATGATATTATTGATATGGATCGTTGTATGATTCAAAGTGATTTAATTAATTCAATTATGGCTAGTGCAAAACAATTACTAGCTAAGTTTGAGTGTGGAGATGTATTTAGACATTTATTGATAAAACATGCATTCGCAACAAATCAAGTAATGGTTGTATTTATTGCAAGAAGTAGAAAAATACCAGAACTAGAATTTATAGTTGAAAAATTAACTCAAGAGTTTAGTGAAATAAAAAGTGTTATGTTGAATGTAAATACACGTAATGACAATGTTATTCTAGGTGACAGAGAGTATTTATACTTTGGAGAAGAAAAAATATATGATGAAATAGATTCATTGAAATTTTCAATATCAAGCAGATCTTTCTATCAAGTAAATCCTTCTCAAACAAAAGTATTGTATGATACAGTATTGGATTATGCGAACATTGATAGCGAAGATACAGTTGTTGATTTATATTGTGGAGTTGGAGCTATTTCTTTACATTTAGCTAAAAAAGCGAAAAAAGTAATTGGTATTGAAATTGTAGAAGAAGCAATTGAAGATGCGATGATTAATGCACAAATTAATAACATTGATAATGTTGAATTTATACATAGTGATGCAGGAACATATGCGAAACGTTTAGTACAATTAAACAGAAGCGTTGATGTAGTAGTAGTTGATCCACCACGTAAAGGGTGTGATGAATTAACAGTTCAAAGCATAGCGGATATGAATCCTAAAAAAGTAGTGTATGTATCTTGTAATCCAGGTACATTAGCAAGAGACGTTAAAAGATTTAAAGAATTAGGTTATGAATGTACAGAAGTACAACCAGTTGACATGTTCCCTAATAGTTATCATGTGGAAAGCGTTGTAGTGTTACATCGTACAAATAATAAATAATAGTGTTTAAAATATTAAAGGTTTGAATCGTACTGTAAATTTACATATGAATAGAACTTAATTAAAGTGTGAAAATCGAAAGTTTTTCACGCTTTTTTTTTATTGGGCGAGTATTTGTTGTTTGAATAAATACTTTTATAATGGTGTTGTGTGAAGGAGGTTTATAATGATAAAATATATGAAATAAAACCATATGAAATTCGAAGTTTTATTCAGAAGAAAGAATTAGATTACGGTAGCATTTTAAAATAAAAACAGTAAAGAAGAAGTGTGATGTATTTTTGATGTACTGATTTTATGAGGTGCATTATATACAAAGGAGGGGTTTATATGTTTAGTATTCTTGTTATGTTAATTTATCTGTCATTTATTAGCCTTGGATTACCTGATGCAGTATTGGGGTCTGCTTGGCCTATGATAAGTGTAAATTTTGGTATTCCGGTATCATATATGGGAATAATAGCTGTTATTATTTCGTTCGGGACCATTATTTCTAGTTTGCAAAGTGATCGGTTAATAAAGAAGTTAGGGGTTAGAAGAATAACAATATTAAGTATATCTCTGACAGCCATAGCATTGTTAGGGTTTTCTTTTAGTAGCGCATTTGGGATGCTTTGTTTATGGGCGATTCCTTATGGATTAGGTGCAGGAAGTGTAGATAGTGCTTTAAATAATTATGTTGCAGTAAATTTCGAAAGTAAACATATGAGTTGGCTTCATTGTATGTGGGGCATCGGTGCTACTACAGGGCCATTTATTATGGGAATGGTATTAGCACAAGGGAATGAATGGAATGATGGTTATTTTATATTGTTTATTATTCAAATAATATTGATTGGAATTTTAACTGTTCACAAAAAAGCTTGGAATACAAAAGGAGCAATAGTGGAGTCGCATAATAACACAAGTGTTAAGGCACTTAGTTTTAAAGAAATCATTAGTATCGATGGAGTTCCTCAAATCATGATTACATTTTTTTGTTTTTGTGCACTAGAACAAACCGCGGGGTTTTGGGCAAGTAGTTATTTAACGTTAAGTCGTGGGGTGCCGATGGGACTAGCGGTAAGTTTTGCGGGGTTATTTTATTTAGGGATTACGATTGGACGAGGTGTAAATGGATTTATAGTGATGAAATATAGTAATACAAAAATGATTCAAGTGGGAGCTGGGATTATGATAGTAGGTATTGCTGTTTTGCTTTTACCTTTTGGTGAAATTACAGCGTTGCTTGGACTGATTATTGTTGGGTTAGGTTCAGCGCCGGTTTTTCCTTGTATAATACATTCAACCCCTGGTAACTTTGGAGTTGAAAATGCGCAAGCAATTACAGGGGTGTTAATGGCGAGTGCATATACAGGGACCTTGGTGATGCCTGCTTTGTTTGGTGTTCTAGCCGATCATATAAGTATTAATTTATACCCTTTGTTTTTAGGTGTTCTACTTTTTATTATGATAGTTATGTATGAATCTATGTTGAAAAAATTGAAACGGAATATATAACTAACTAGTTGTTTTACGAAACACTTTTGCATAATTCGAAAGTATTTTTCTTTTGTTATTCAATTTATTAAACACAAATAAATTTTTAAATGTCATGAAAACATGGAGGATAACTATTGAGTTAGTAACAGCGGGTAATAACGGTAATTACGTTATTAAAGTCAGGCAGTGAAATTACTTAGTGTTAAGATATACGGGAAATTAAATCATGTAACGAAAGAATAAAAAGAAAGATAGAAATAAGATGCATAAGCGAAGGAAGTGAATTGCCAACAGACAATAGAAAAGGTAGTGTAGGAGAGCACTAAAAGAAGGGTGCAAAAAGAAAAAGGAAAAAGTAAGAAAAAAGGTTAATTAAAGTAAAAAAGTAATTGACAAAAAGGAAAGCGAATGGTAATATAAGTAAGCGCTAA
>CAMQRS010000027.1 GCA_947036815.1 uncultured Erysipelotrichaceae bacterium | reverse complement strand
AAAATAAAAAGATGTTGGTGATTTCTCACCAACACCAGAAATTGTAGAACCTAAATAGATGGATTAGTTTTTTTATATTAAAATTGATAAAAGGGGTAGGTTTGTAGTATAATCAATAGTAGTTTTGAGGTGAAAATATGAATATCGTTAACGTGGAAAATTTAAGTTTTTCGTATGAAGAAAATATAGAGGTTTTAAAAGACATTTCTTTTAAAATTAAAAAAGGAAGTTATACTACTATCGTTGGACATAACGGAAGTGGAAAAAGTACTTTAGCAAAGCTTTTGATGGGATTATTGAAAGCAGATAAAGGAATAATTACAATTAAAGATATTATTTTAAATGAAGATAGTGTTTATGAAATAAGGGATTATGTAGGGGTAGTGTTTCAAAATCCAGACAACCAATTTATTGGTTCAACGGTTGCTGATGATATCGCATTTGGACTAGAAAATAAATTGGTCGAATCTGAAAAAATGCCTGCCATTATTGAAACGTATGCACAAAAAGTGGGGATGTTTCCTTATTTACAAAGTGAGCCAACTAAGTTAAGTGGTGGACAAAAACAAAGAGTAGCTATCGCTGGAGTATTAGCGATGGATTTAAATGTGATTATTTTCGATGAGGCAACAAGTATGCTTGATCCTAAAGGAAAAGAAGACATTAAAACATTAATTAAAGAATTACATATAAATAGTGAAATGACAATTATATCGATTACTCATGATATGGAAGAAGTTACAAATAGTGACTTTGTAGTTATTTTGAGTGATGGAAAAGTGTTGGATTCAGGGGAACCTAGCACGGTGTTATACAAAGAAGATTTATTGAAACAAGCTAAACTGGATCTTCCGTATGCTTTGAAATTACAAAAAGCGTTAGAAGCAGTAGATTTGAAAGTAGATAAAAACATTCAATTAGAGGAGGTGGTGGAAAATTTATGTCAATTATATTTGAACGATTAACTCATATATATGATGCTTCTTTAACTACCTCACAAGTGGCTTTACATGAAGTGGATTTAGAAGTGATGGATGGTACTTTTAGTGCAATCATTGGAGAAACCGGGAGCGGTAAGACGACGCTTGTACAACATATTAATGCGTTACTTATTCCTAATGAAGGATGTGTAAAAGTAGATGAATTTGTAGTTACGAAGAAAAAAAAAGAAAATAAAAATTTAAAAATGTTGAGAAAAAAAGTGGGAGTTGTATTCCAATTTCCTGAATACCAATTATTTGAAGAAACAATTTTAAAAGACATTATTTTTGGACCTAAGAACTTTGGAATGAATGAAGCTGATGCAATCGAAAAGGCTAAAGAAGTAATTCAGTTAGTTGGATTAGATGAAAGTTATTTAGAAAAAAATCCATTCAATTTAAGTGGTGGACAAAAACGTCGTATCGCAATAGCGGGGATACTTGCGGCGGATCCTGACATTTTAGTATTGGATGAGCCAACTGCAGGGTTGGATCCGCAAGGAGCTAAAGAAATGATGACTCTCTTTACAACGCTTAATAAAGATCATAATAAAACTATTATAATGGTAACTCATGATATGGAACATGTATTTCATTATTGCGATCATGTTGTATTTATGAAGGATGGAAAAGTAGATAAAAACTGTTCAACAAAACAATTTTTTGAAGATATTGAATATTTAAAATCGATGGATGTTAAGTTACCTTTTATTATTGAAACGAAAGAACTTTTAAGAAAAAAAGGGATTGTTATTGAAGAGTATGTAGAGACGATAGAAGAGTTAGTGAATCGCATTCAAAACGAGGTAAAGAAGCATGGATAATATAGTTTTTGGAAGATACATTTCTGGAGATTCTGCGCTGCATCGGATGGATCCAAGAGCTAAAATATTAGCTATGTTGTTTTTGATAATTTCTATATTTATTCCATCAGGCATCTTTGGATATGTATTTATAGGGATTATATTATTAGATGGAGTATTTTTAGCGAAATTAAGTATATCTTATATATTTAAGGCAATGAAGCCGATGATGTTTATGATGTTCTTCTTGTTACTTGTAAATGTATTTGTGATAAGAAATGGGGACGTATTATTTACGGTCTTCGATTATCCAATATATGAGAAAGCGGTGTTTCAAACATTTTACATTGTTATTCGTCTATTATTTATGATAACGATAACTACATTGCTGACAGCTACAACGAAACCTTTGGAACTAACATTGGGAATTGAAGATTTGTTGTCTCCTTTCAAAAGGATTGGGGTACCAGCGCACATAATTGCGATGATGATATCAATTGCTTTGCGTTACATACCTACATTGATTGAAGAGACGCAACGAATTATGAAAGCACAAGCAAGTAGAGGTGTGGATTTAGAAGAAGGAAGTTTTAAAGAAAAAATATCAGCTTTATTATCATTAATCATACCGTTATTCATTTCTTCATTCCAAAGAGCTGAAGATTTAGCGAGTGCAATGGAAGCGAGAGGTTATGATCCGGAGAAAAAAAGAACGAGATATCATATTTTGAAAATGCAAAATATGGACTACTTATTTGTGTTCTTTTCTATCTTAGTGTTATTGTTGGTTATTTTAATAAAAGTGGTGTTCTATGCGATATAAAGTTGTGGTAGCGTATCAAGGTAGTAGTTATCAAGGTTGGCAAACACAACACCAAAACAATTCTGTACAAGAAGAAATCGAAGCGGTCTTAACGACTATTCATAAGTGTAAAATTGAGATTGTTGCGAGTGGTAGAACAGATACTAAAGTGCATGCAAAGGGTCAAGTGTTTCATTTTGATTCAATATTAGATATATCTGAACAAGGGATAAAAAATGCGCTCAATGCATTACTGAGTAAGCAAATTAGAATACAGTCAGTACAACGTGTAAGTGATGATTTTCATGCTCGCTTTCAGGTTGCTAGTAAACGTTATGATTATTTTGTAACTAGTGATGTTGATAACCCTTTTGTAGTGGACTTTATGTGTAGAGAATCGTATGAATTGGATGTTGAACTAATGAAAGAAAGTGCTGCTTTATTGTTAGGAACACATGATTTTACAAGTTTTACAAGTTCACGAATTGATGATAGAAAAAGTAGAGTGAAAACAATTACTCGTCTAGATTTATCAAGACATAACGATGTTGTCCATATGGTATTTGAAGGAAGTGGATTTTTACGATATATGGTAAGAATGATTGCACAAACCTTGATTGAAGTAGGGAAACATAAATTAATTAAGCAAGATGTAAAGAATATGTTAGAAGCAAAAAGTAAACATGCGTGTAAATACAAAGCTGAACCAAACGGATTGTATTTAGTTAGTGTAACTTATTCATAAAAATATAAAAAAACAATGTCGTGTGCTATAATGATATTGTTTTTTTAATAGATAGGAGACAAATATGAAAAATAATTATCATACACACACTACGAGGTGCTTCCATGCAGAAGATAGCGATGAAAGCTACGTCTTAAGTGCAATTAAAGGTGGAATAAAAGAACTTGGTTTTAGCGACCATAGTCCTTGGAACTATCACTCAAAATTTACTTCTAGAATGAGAATGGGACTTCAAGATTTTGATGACTACTATAAAAGTATTCGTCATTTGAAAGAAAAATATAAGGATAAAATATCTATTAAAATCGGATTAGAGTGTGAGTATTTTCCTAAATATATGAACTGGTTAACAACGTTTGTTCAACAGAAAAAAATCGATTACATTATATTGGCTACTCATTTTGAAGGAAGCGATGAAGATGGTGTTTATTATGGATATGCATGTGACTACAATAAACACTTGGATACCTATATAGAAAATTGCAAAAAAGGAATAGAGACGGGGTTATATTCATACTTAGCACACCCTGATTTATTTATGAGGGGAAGAAACTTATTTGATGACTATGCTGCGATTAAAACAAGAGAACTTTGTGAATTTTGTAAAGAACACAATATGCCAATTGAATATAATTTAGAGGGCGTATTAGTTAATGAAATGTATGGGACCCAAGGATATCCGCATCCCATGTTTTGGAAGATAGCTAGTGAAGTGGGTAATGATGTAATTATAGGCTACGATGCACACAAGGCAAAATCTTTAGAACGTCTTGATTTGTATGACGATGCCTATGAATATTTAAAGAGTCTAGACATGAATGTGATAGAAACGATTCCATATAGATTTTAAGTTTATAGATACTTAATACAATATTCAGTAATAATTAAGAAAGTTGTTTTTATTGCTTGGTATAATATAGGTAATGAAAGACAAAGATATATTTAAGTGAATAAGTATGGATATCTTAAATATAAGAGTGACGATATGAAAATTTTAGTGGCATGGTTGGAAGAGTATTTGGAAGACTTGAAGAGAGTGGGATATTTAATAATCGTGTTGGCTGTTATTTATGTACTATTGGATTACGCTAAATATGTAGTTGTATAATTGATGTTTGTGAATATAAATAGACCTTGTATCGTTTGGTACGTATGCACCGTATCTAAGCTTTAGAGGTCATTGTTGGCGTATAATCACTGAATGGATGAAATAATGTGTGGTTGCATGATTCGTTCGCTCATGAATGAATATAGCGAGGGATATGTTAGGATAGTATTGATAAAAATTACAATGCTTGGTATACTATTAAAAACTGATGATAAAGGAATAGAACTACTAATAGAAATGTAGAGATTGCTTGTTTGGTGAAAAAGCAAAACACTAAAGTAGAAAATGCCTCCTTTTAGGTGAAACGTAAATCGGCGATAACGATATAGAGATACAAGTAGAGTGGAACCGTGTTAATAAACACCTCTATCAAAGAGGTGTTTTTATTTTGGAGGAAATTAAAATGATAAAATTATATAATTCACTAACGAATACATTGGAAGAGTTTAAACCAATTACACCAGGGGAAGTAAGCATGTATGTTTGTGGACCCACAGTGTACAATTATCCCCATATTGGGAATGCAAGACCGATGATCGTGTTTGATACATTTAAAAAAATGTTTGAAGCAAGTGATCTAAAGGTGAAATACATTTCTAATTATACGGATGTTGATGATAAAATAATTAAGAAAGCGATAGAAGAAGGTGTGAGTGAAAGTGTCATTAGTGAACGTTTCATAGAAGCATATAATAAAGATCGTGCTTCTTTGCGTGTAGATATGCCTCATAAAGCTCCGAGAGTGACAGAGAACATGGATTCAATCATTTCATTCATAGAAAACTTAGTGCAGGAAGGGTATGCTTACGAAGCTGATGGAGATGTCTACTTTAGAGTGTCTAAGATAGACAACTACGGACAATTAAGTAATCAAAAGGTAGATGATTTAATTGTCGGTGCCAGAATAGACCAAAATATTAAAAAAGAAAATCCGTTGGACTTCACGTTGTGGAAAAGAACAGAAGAAGGAATCAAATGGAATAGCAAGTTTTCTTTAGGAAGACCTGGATGGCATACAGAATGTGTAGTCATGATACAAAAAGAATTCAATGCTGATTTGATTGATATACATGGTGGGGGATTAGATTTGAAGTTTCCGCATCATGAAAATGAAATAGCGCAATCATGCGCATGTAAAAATTCAAATTTAGCTAATTACTGGTTACATAATGGAATGATAAATGTGGATGGAATGAAAATGTCTAAGTCGTTAGGAAATGTCGTGTGGGCAAAAGATATTGTTGAAAAATTCGGCCCTAATTTAGTACGTTGGTTAGTGTTGTCTTCACATTATCGCAGTCCTTTGAGTTTGAATGATGATACAATAGAAAATGCACAAAAAGAATTAGAAAAAATAACTAACTCTTTAAAACAAAGTTATGTTAAAATAGAGTTATCAAACAATCATATAAAAGAAGTAAGAAATGAGGAACTGTTTGCATCATTTTTGTTCGCCATGCAAGATGATTTGAATACTCCGAATGCATTTAAAGCACTATTTGAAGCTACTAAACTTTTGAATGCAACGTTACGTGCAAGAGAAGTAGACTTTGATGTTTTGTCTGCTATTATCGTATCTATTGAGGATATGCTAGCTGTTTTAGGTGTGCATATTGATAGAATAATTTTAAGTGAAGAAGACAAAGAGTTTCATTTGAAATGGAAACAGACTTTGAAAAATAAAGACTTTGCTAGCGCTGATGTATTCCGTGCTGAATTGATAGAAAGAGGGATTGTCTAATGGAAATCATACCCTATAACGGAAACACTTTGGCATATGTCGGAGATGCGGTAATGTCGCTTCAAGTTAGGAACTACCTAGTTGGAGTAAAGAATATACAAAAGCCGAAGCAATTTCAGAAAGAGAGTGTTGAGTTTGTGAGTGCGAGAGCTCAAGCGAAATTTCTGCAACATATGTTTACTGATGAAATATTAAGCGAAGATGAAATCATTGTTGTAAAAAGAGGGCGTAATGCTAAATCCGACAGTGTTGCTAAAAATGCGAGTATTACTACCTATCGACTTGCAACAGGGTTAGAAGCTCTTTGGGGGCATTTGTACTTGAGTGAACAACATGTTCGATTAGAACAGTTGTGGCAGTATATAATTAAAAAGAGTGGAGAATAATATGGGACAATTTGTATATGGAAAAAATGTAGTGAGACAACTACTTGAAGATGAAAAGAAGATATATGAAGTTATTTTGATGGAAGGCTTTAGAGATAAAGAATTAGAGGATGTAATTAAATCCAACAACATCAAATGTACATACATGAATCGTAAAAAAATGGATGCAAAATTAGAAGGTAACCACCAAGGGGTTGCTGCTTTTATTGATGAATACAAAACCTATTCAATTGATGAGATAGTAGACGCGATTCCTGAAGGTAAAATGCCTTTGCTAGTGATGTTAGACGGACTTGAAGATCCGCATAATCTAGGGGCTATCTTAAGAACTTGCGACTGTATTGGAGTCGACGGAGTAATTATTGGAAAACATAGAAGTGCATCATTAACTCCTACAGTGGCGAAGGTATCTACTGGGGCGATTGATAGTGTTAAAGTAGCTTGTGTAACGAATTTATCAAAGACGTTACAACAACTGAAAACAAAAGGTTTTTGGGTAGCTGGAGCAGATATTGAAAATGCGCAAGACTACCGTAGCCCGGCTTACGATTCACCATTGGTCTTAGTCATCGGTAGTGAAGGGTTTGGAATATCACCGTTGGTGAAAAAGAATTGTGATTTTTGTATAAAATTACCCATGTTAGGAAAAGTTACTTCTCTTAATGCATCAGTAGCTTGTGGGATTTTGCTTTATGAGGTGTATGCGAGTAGACAAAATCAACCAAAATAAAAAATGTACAAAAATAGAGATGATTATGAATTAATATACTTAATCAATCAAAATGATGAAGAAGCGATAGCAGAAATGTTTAGGAAATATAGGAAAATATTGTTGATGTATATCAATCAGTATCGTTATATATTGAAAAAAGAATTTGATGAAGATGAGTTGATGCAAATTAGTCATATCGCATTATATACGGCGATTAAAACCTTTAATGAAAGTTTAGGATTTAAATTTACAACATACTTGAAAGTTGTTGTTACTAGAGAATTGAAAATTCATGTACGATCGATGCAAAGTTTGTGTAGACGGGCAAATTTAGAAGCTGTCTCGTTGCATCAAACGGTGAATGAAGATGATGGTAGATATTTTATCGAATTTGTTGAAAATAGAAGTGATGATTTTGAGACGATTGAAAGTTATTATCAAAAAGAATTTAATTCATTAGTGAATAAAACGTTAGAGGAATGCAAAGAGGACGATAGAATTATCTTTAACTTCTGGCGTATTGGATTATCTTACAATGAGATTGCAAGACAGTTAAATTGTACTGTGAAAACAGTGGATAATAGTATACAACGAGTGAAGAAGAAATTGCGAAGTGTCATTGACTATAATAATGCTTTGTGATAAAGTGTATGAATATGCGAGGTGATAATATGAGCGAAAAAATAATAATGACTTGTAGTCAATGTTTATCGAGAAATTACACTACTCATAAAAATAAAGTAACACACACAAAACGTGTGGAGTTAAAAAAATATTGTAAGAAGTGCCGTGAGCACACTATTCATAAAGAAACAAAATAGGAGGGTGTAATGATGTTGAAATGGTTTAGTATTTCAGGAATTATAAACGAGGTTAAACGTATTCGTTGGGCGTCGCCAAAAGATTTATTGAAAAACAGTACAACAGTAATAGGGTTTATGACAGTCTTTGCTATTTTCTTTGTTATTTGTACAATGTTTAATGCAATGTTTTTATCATTGTTAGGAGTGTAATACATGAGTGAACTTAAAAAAGAATGGTATGTTGTAAATACATACGCAGGACATGAAAATAAAGTGAAGGATAATCTAGAACGTCGTGTTGAAACGATGAAAATTCAAGATTCCTTATTTAAAATCATTGTTGCTGAAGAGAGTGAAATTGAATACAAAAACGGAAAAAAAGTCGAAAAAGTAAAAAATCTTTTTCCAGGATATTTATTTGTTGAAATGATTATGACTGATGAAGCCTGGTATATTGTAAGAAATACACCGGGAGTTACAGGATTTATCGGATCAAGTGGAGGGGGAGTAAAACCTTTTCCAGTAGCAGATGAAGAAATTGATTCAATCTTAAGAAGATTAGGAATGAGCGAAAAAAGAGTGCAAATTGATTTTGCAATCGGAGATCGTGTTAAAATTTTGGCTGGACCATTTACAAATGTAGAGGGAATAGTTGAAGAATTACAAAATGAAACTCAAATTGCTGTAGTGTTAACGATTTTATTTGGACGTGAAACGCCGACTGAAATTGCATACGGAGATTTAGAAAAAGTTGCATAAACTAATAGGACCTAGGTCCTATTTTTTTTATGAATAAAAATCTTGTAATTTTATAGTATTGTGGTATTATAATAGAGTCCGAAAATCGGAACGTTTATGCGTGGTAGAACAATGCGAATGTTCATTTCACCACTGCATAGGAACAATATATAAATAGGAGGGTTCTTATGAGTAAAAAAATCGCGAAAATAGCTAAGTTACAATTCCCTGCCGGTGGAGCAAGACCAGGTCCTGCTTTAGCGAGTGCTGGAATTAATATGCCACAATTCTGTGTGCAATTTAATGATGCTACAAAAGATCGTCAAGGAGATTTAGTGCCTGTATTAATTACAGCGTTCGAAGATAAAAGTTTTACTTTTATTTTAAAAACAACTCCAGCTTCAATTTTAATTAAAAAAGCTGCAGGTGTAAACAAAGGAGCAAGTGATTCTAAAGAAACAGTAGGATCTATTACAAAAGCTCAATTACAAGAAATAGCAGAATACAAAATGCCGGATTTAAATGCAAATGATGTTGAAGCAGCAATGAACGTTGTTGCAGGAACTGCACGCAATATGGGTATTGCGGTAGTTGAATAGGGAGGATATTAACAATGGCTAAAAAAGGAAGAAATTACGTTGAAGCTAGCAAGTTAGTTGATTCTACAAAATCACACGCACTTGAAGCAGCAATAACGCTAATGAAAGAAGTAAGTTTCGTAAAATTCGATGAATCTGTAGAAGTTTCATTTAAATTAAATGTTGATCCACGTCATGCTGATCAACAAATCCGTGGAGCAATTGTATTGCCGAATGGAACTGGTCGTACTCAAAAAGTATGTGTAATTGCACAAGGACCTAAAGAGCAAGAAGCAAAAGATGCTGGAGCAGATTTTGTTGGTGGTAAAGAATTATTAGAAGATATCAAAAAAGGGTGGTTAGACTTCGATGTAATCGTTGCTACTCCTAATATGATGGGTGAATTAGGAAAATTAGGTAAATTATTAGGACCTAAAGGATTAATGCCAAACCCTAAAACAGGAACTGTAACTATGGATGTTACTAAAGCAGTTACTGATATTAAAAAGGGTAAAGTAGAATACCGTGTAGATAAAGACGGAAACGTTAACTTAATGATCGGTAAAATGTCATTCGAAGACGCTAAAATCATTGAAAACTTCAATGCAATTTTAGATGTAATTACAAAAGCAAGACCTGCTGCAGTTAAAGGTGGATACATCAATAACTTAACAATCAGTAGCACAATGGGTCCTGGGATTAAAGTTGCAGTTTAGTATTGACAAAATTATAGTAGTCGTATAAAATGTTGTTGTTAGTCAATATACCATAGACAGTAACGGTCGTTAAGGCTTAAACATGTTACCGAGGTGAAAAGATATAAAAACTTTTTAACTCGCATTCCTATGGAAGGCGAGTTTTTATACTCTTTGGTATATTGTGACATATATAGGAGGTAATCATAGTGAAACAAAACGTACTTGACGCTAAAGTAGAGATAGTTGAAGAAATCACTGGTAAATTAAATGCAGCAGCTAGTTCTGTTGTCGTTCAATACCGTGGTTTAACTGTTGCGGAAGTTACTGAATTACGTTGTTTATTAAGAGCTGAAAACATTGAATTTAAAGTATACAAAAATTCAATGGTGTCTCGTGCTGCTGATGCTGCAAATCTAAGTGATTTGAATGCATCATTAGTTGGTCCGAACGCAATCGCTTTTGGTGATGACGCTGTCGCTCCTGCTCGTGTTTTAGCAAATTTTGCTAAAAAACATGAAGCATTAGTGATTAAATCAGGAGTAATTGAAGGAACTGTTGTTGATGCTGAAACTGTTAACAAGTTTGCAAAACTACCAAACAAAGAAGGACTTATTTCTATGTTCTTAGGTTGTTTACAGTCACCAGTTATCAAATTCGCTTGTGCAATTAAAGCAGTTGCAGAAGCAAAAGAAGAGAATGCATAATTTTAAAGCAAATTTAGGAGGACATTTAAAATGGCAAAATTAACACACGAAGATATTCTAGCTTTCATTGAAGAAGCTACAATTTTAGAATTAAACGATTTAGTAAGTGCAATTGAAGAAAAATTCGGAGTAACGGCTGCTGCACCAGTTGCTGCTGCTGCTGCAACTGAGGAAGCTTCTGCTGAACCAACTGAAGTTACAGTTACTTTAACTAACATCGGAGCTACTAAAGTTCAAGTTATTAAAGCAGTTAGAGAAATTACTGGATTAGGTTTATTAGAAGCTAAACAAAGAGTTGAAGCTACACCTGCAGTAATTAAAGAAAACGTACCAGTTGCTGAAGCTGAAGAAATCAAAACAAAATTAATGGCTGCTGGAGCAGTTGTTGAAATTAAATAATCTAATTATTTAAATTAATACTTAATGAAAAAGCCCTTGGGCTTTTTCGCACTAAAAAGGATGTAGAACTATGAATCATTATTTTGAGGACAATCGACATTTGAAAAGTAACCGGAAGGAATTTTCTTTCCGGTTTTGGTGTTTTACTTATACTTTTATTGCTGATAACGGTGTATTCTCAAAAGGCGGAATCGATACTGGTAGTAATGTTTTGTTAGATTGGGTAAGTAAACAGAAACTTTCAAATAAAATTTTGGATTTAGGTTGTGGATATGGAACAATTGGTATCATTTTAAAAAAAATATTTACTGATAGCGAGTTTCATATGGTAGATATTGCCCCGCGAGCATTGGAGTTAGCCCAAGAAAATGCAGTTTTAAATAATTTAGAATTAAATATTTATAAGTCGCATATATATGATGATGTTACCGATACTGATTTTGGAGATATAATTACGAACCCTCCAATACGCGCAGGTAAAAAAATAATTTATGAAATGTTTGAAAAATCATATGATCATTTGTATGATGGGGGAAGATTATGGGTTGTTATTCGTAAATCACATGGAGCAAATAGCGCTCAAAAATTTATAAAAGAGAAGTACGGCAATTGTGAAGTCGTTCATAAGGATGCGGGATTTTACGTATTAATGGCGACAAAGGGTTGACAAAACGATACTTTTTTGATAGTATAGTAAATTGCATAATAATACAATAATAAAATTGGGTATTTATACCCTTTTGTGTTGTTATTTACAATAAAGAAAGGACGGCACTGATGGCGAAAAAAGAAAGTTTTAAGATTGTTGCACAAGGAAAAAAGGCAACAAGAAGAGATTATTCAAAGGTTAGTGGACAGTTAGCATTACCGAATTTAATTGAGATTCAAACAAACTCATATGAGTGGTTTCAAAGAGAGGGAATACAAGAAGTTTTTGATGAAGTTTATCCGATTCAAAACTTTGCGGGGAATATAAAATTAAACTTTTTAAATTACGAGTTTGATGCACCAAAATTTGATTCAGTAGAATCGCAATATCGTGAAATCAACTATACAGCACCTTTAAAAGCGATTATGGAATTAGAAGTTGAAGATGGAACAACAGGAGAATTGATTACAAAACAAGAGGAGGTATTCTTAGGAGACTTCCCATTGATGACTGAAAGTGGAACATTCATTGTGAATGGTGCTGAACGTGTAATTGTATCTCAAATAGTTAGATCGCCTGGAGCGTATTTTTCAACTGGGCGTGAAGTAAAGACTGGTAGAGAAACTTTTGCTTCAGAGTTAATTCCAAGCAGAGGAACTTGGTTAGAATTCTTAACAGAGATGAAAAAACAAGCAACTGGTCGTATTTTAAGTATGTCAATTGATAGAAAACGTAAAGTATTATCAACAATATTATTTAAAGCCATTGGTATGTCTGTCGATTTAGATAGAACGGATGACTCTTTTGATGCTACTCAAATGCGCAAATTCTTAAAAGCATTAGGTAGAGATACAGTAGAAGATATTCCTCAAGATACAGAAGATAGAGAATTTTTAGAATTATATTTAACATTATATACTTCTTATTTTGGAAATCATGATGAGATTGTAAATACATTGATTCAAGATAAAGTAACAACAACTCAGGAAGCATTGTTAAATATTTATGAAAACCAAAGAAGTGACGAGATACCTACATTAGATGGATCTATTACTTTGATGAATTCAAAATTCTTTGATCCTAAAAGATATGATTTAACAAAAGCTGGTCGTTATAAATTAGGTAAAAAATTATTTGTTGTAGATCGCATGAGCAAGAAATATTTAGCTCATGATATTTTAGACTGTAATGGAGATGTTATTTATACAACAGGTACATATGTAGATCGTGAAATCAGAAATGATTTACGTGAACAAATGAGTAAAGGTATGCATGTAAGTGCATTCCCTTATAATACTTTATTCCACCATAAAGATGTGGCTACTATTCCTACTTCATATAATTTGGGGTTATTAGGTCGTATTTTAGTTGAAGATGTTGAATTAGATAGTAAAACTTTATTTGCTAATTCAGTATTAACGAAGCAAGATATTGCATTATTAATGAATGAAGTAAAAGAAGTACAAGTATTTGCTGGTGTAATTGCGACTGCAGTTACGTTAGATACGCAAAACTTTGTTTCAGTAATGAAATACGGACAACGTTTATATTCGTTAGGACGTCTTTGTGATGATGCAGGTAATGATATTGTGGATGCAGATGGGGAAGTTTATACAACTGACTTTATCTGTGAAGATAAAAATGGTCCTTTAGCAACTTCGAAAATGAATGAAATTAAAGAATTAGTAGAAAATGGAAATCATGTGATTGCTTACTTAGTAGGTTGTGCGGTTCAAGAAGTGGATGCAACTGCAGAAGACGGAAACGTAGTGAGATTAGTAGGAAATGATCCATTTGCTAAAAAATTAACAATTACTGTTTCAGATATGTATGCATTATTCTCATACACATTAAATGTAATTGAAGGTGCTGGGGATACTGATGATATTGATATGTTAGGAAACCGTCGTATTCGTTCGGTTGGAGAATTAATTCAAAATCAATTTAGAATTGGATTATCACGTATGGAAAGAGTTGTTAAAGAAAGAATGTCAATTGCTGAAATTGAAAATTTAACACCTAAAAAATTAACAAATATTAGACCGTTAACGGCTTCTATTAAAGAGTTCTTCTCTAGTTCTCAATTATCTCAATTCATGGATCAACAAAATCCATTAGCTGAGTTAACTAATAAACGTAGAATTAGTGCGTTAGGGCCCGGTGGATTAACAAGAGACCGTGCTGGATTTGAAGTACGTGATGTACATTCAAGTCATTATGGACGTATCTGTCCGATTGAAACTCCTGAGGGGCCAAATATTGGACTTATCTCAAACTTAACGTCATATGGAAAAGTAAATGAATTTGGATTTATTCAAACTCCTTATAGAACGGTAGGAAAAGATGGGGTAGTTTCTGATGAAGCAATTTATTTATCTGCGGATGAAGAAGCGGACTACGTTATTGCTCAAGCAAACGAAGTAGTTGACGGAAGATTAGTTAATGAACAAGTAGTTGTTAGAGCTGCTGGAGATACTATCTTAGCAAGCCGTGATCAAGTAGAGTTAGCGGATGTAAGTCCTAAACAAATTGTATCAGTTGCAACAGCATGTATCCCATTCTTGGAAAATAATGATGCGTCTCGTGCCTTAATGGGTGCGAATATGCAACGTCAAGCAGTGCCTTTAATTAGACCTCAATCTCCTTTCGTAGGAACAGGTATAGAACATGTAATTGCTAGAGATTCTGGATCAACTGTAGTTGCTAAATCAGATGGAATTGTTGAATATGTCGATTCTATGAAAATTATAGTAAATGAAGAAGATGGATCTCGTGTATATAAATTAAGAAAATTCGAATGTTCAAACGCAGGGACGAGTATTAATCAAGTTCCAATTGTTTCAAAAGGTGAAAAAATTGAAAAAGGTGATGTAATTGTTGATGGTCCATGTATGGAAAACGGAGAATTAGCATTAGGACAAAATGCAGTTATTGCATATATGACTTGGTATGGATATAACTATGAGGATGCTATTATTATGTCAGAACGTTTAGTACGTGACGATGTATATACATCAATTCATATTGAAGATTATGACATTGATTGTCGTGATACAAAATTAGGTCCTGAAGAAATTACTAGGGATATTCCTAATGTTAGTGAAGCTGCTTGCCGTAACTTAGATGCCAGAGGTATCGTAATGGTTGGAGCTGAAGTAAAAGAAGGGGATATTTTAGTAGGAAAAGTAACTCCAAAAGGACAAAGTGAAATTTCACCTGAAGAAAAACTATTATTAGCTATCTTTGGAGAAAAATCACGTGAAGTTAGAGATAATTCTTTAAAAGTACCTCATGGAGGTAGCGGAATTGTTCATAGCGTGAGAGTATTCAAACGCAGTGAAGGTCACGATTTACCACCAGGAGTAAATGAAAAAGTAAAAGTATTTATCGTTCAAAAACGTAAAATATCTGAAGGGGATAAAATGGCGGGGCGTCATGGAAATAAAGGGGTAATTTCTAAGATTTTACCAATTGAAGATATGCCGTACATGCCTGATGGATCTTCTGTAGACATCATGTTAAATCCATTTGGGGTTCCTTCTCGTATGAATATTGGACAAGTATTGGAAATGCATTTAGGATTTGCAGCTAAAAAATTAGGTGTTAGATTCGCAACTCCAGTATTCGATGGAATAAGCAATGAAGAATTGGATGATATTATGACTGAAGCTGGAATGACAGATGACGGAAAAACTGTTTTATATGATGGTAGAACAGGGGAACCTTTTGATGAAAGAATTTCAGTAGGAGTTATGTACATGATTAAATTAGCTCATATGGTTGATGATAAATTACATGCACGTGCAACAGGTCCTTACTCTTTAGTTACGCAACAACCATTAGGTGGTAAAGCACAAAATGGTGGGCAAAGATTTGGAGAAATGGAAGTTTGGGCACTAGAAGCATATGGTGCTGCGCATACGTTACAAGAAATTTTAACAATTAAATCAGATGATATCCAAGGACGTCAAGGTACGTATGAAGCAATCATTAAAGGAAAAGATATTCCAGATGCAGGAATTCCAGAATCATTTAGAGTATTAGTACATGAGCTTCAAGCGTTAGCTATTGATGTTAAAATGTTAGATGAAGACGGAAATCAAGTTTCTTTAGAAAAAGAAATCGAAGAAATTACAGCACCGATGGAATTACATGCTCCAAAAATTAATGAAACAGATTTAGTTGAATTAAAAGAAGAGTTAAAAGACGTTGTTGTAGATGAATCGGAAGAAAATAATGAAAATGAAGAAAAAAACGAAGATGAAAATTTAAACGATATGGATGCACTGTTAAGTGCATTAGACTAATGGAGGTACAAAATGAGTGTTAATAATTTTGCCTCAATCCAAATAAATTTAGCTTCACCTAAAAAGATCTTAGAATGGTCTTTTGGTGAAATTACTAAGCCAGAAACAATTAACTACCGTTCTCAAAAACCAGAACGAGACGGATTGTTTTGCGAGAAAATTTTCGGGCCTAGCAAGGATTGGGAATGTTACTGTGGTAAATACAAAAAAGTACGTTACAAAGGAATTAAATGTGATCGTTGTGGTGTAGAAATCACGAAATCAAGTGTACGTCGTGAACGAATGGGGCATATTGAATTAGCTGCACCAGTAGCACATATTTGGTATTTGCGTGGAATTCCTTCACGTGTAGGGTTATTACTAGATGTAACTCCTAAACAATTAGAAGAAGTTGTATATTTTGTTTCTTGGATTGTAACTGATCCTAAGGATACGAAATTAGAATATAAAAAAGTATTATCTGAAAGAGAATACAGAGAAAATGTTGCATTGTATGGACCGAATTCTTTTGTTGCCAAAACGGGAGCAGAAGCTGTTCAAACATTATTAGAAGACTGCAAGTTAGAAAAAGAGTTTACCCATATTCAAGCTTTATTAGAAACTGCGCAAGGGGAAAAACGTAAAAAATTAATTAAACGTTTAGATACTGTGCAAGCTTTCAGAAATTCTGATAACCAACCTGAATGGATGATTCTTTCTGTACTACCAGTAATTCCACCTGATTTAAGACCGATGTTACAATTGGATGGTGGACGATTTGCTACTAGTGATTTAAATGACTTATACCGCCGTGTTATTACACGTAATAATCGTTTGAAAAAATTACTAGATCTTGGAACACCTGCGATTATCGTTCAAAATGAAAAACGTATGTTACAAGAAGCTGTTGATGCATTAATTGATAACGGACGTAGAAGTAAACCTATTACAGGAGCTGGTGGTAGAGCGCTAAAATCTTTATCACATTCTTTAAAAGGGAAACAAGGACGTTTCCGTCAAAACTTACTTGGTAAACGTGTTGACTTCTCAGGACGTTCAGTAATTGCAGTAGGACCAGATTTAAAAATGTACCAATGTGGTATCCCAAGAGAAATGGCTATTCAATTATTTAAACCATTTGTTATGAATGAAATTGTAAACCGTGAAATAGCTAGTAATTCAAAAACTGCTGAGCGTTTGATCGATAAACAAGACCCTCGTGTTTGGGATATTGTTGAAGACGTTATTGAAGGGCATCCAGTTCTATTGAACCGTGCTCCGACACTTCACAGACTTGGAATTCAAGCATTTAAACCTAAATTAGTTGAAGGACGTGCTATACGTCTACATCCATTAGTTTGTACTGCTTTTAATGCAGATTTTGATGGTGACCAAATGGCAGTGCATGTACCTTTAAGTGTTGAAGCAAGAGCTGAGGCTTTAGTTTTGATGCTTGGAAGTAAAAATATTCTAGGACCAAAAGATGGTAAACCTATTGTTACTCCAGGACAGGATATGGTTATGGGTAACTATTACTTGACGATGGAAGAAACACAAGAAGAATTTTATGAAGAAGCAGCTCGTTATGAAGCTTTAGGGTGTCATGAAGCAGCAAGATTATGGACAATTTACGGAGAACACGAAGGTCATGTTTACCGTGATGTAAATGAAGTATTGATGGCTTATGAAACGAAGCAAGTTCATCTTCATACTAGAATAGCTTTATTAGCGAAAACATTGAAAAAAGTTGGATTCAGCGAAGAACAAAATGCTTCATACTTAATTACGACAGTAGGAAAAGTTATCTTTAATGATATCTTACCAAATGATTTTCCATATATAAATGAAATCAGTGAGGCGAACTTTATCGCTACACCTGAAAAATATTTCTTACCAATGGGAAGCGATATTAAATCTGAAATTTCAAAAAGGGATATTATTCCAGCGATGAAGAAAAAAGATTTAGGACTTGTTATTGGGGAAGTATTTAAACGTTATAGTACTGAAGAAACAAGTGAAATTTTAGATGATATTAAAAATAATGGATTTAAATATTCAACTGTTGCAGGAATTACGGTTTCTCTAGCAGATATTGAAGTTGCACCTAATAAAAAACAATATGTAGATGCAGGTAAAGAAAAAGCGCTAGAATTAATGAAATTACGTAACAAAGGTAAATTAACAATGCCTGAATGGGAACGTCATTTAAATAGATTATGGGATGATGTTAAAAAAGATATATTAGTAGAGTTCAAAAATGCAATTGCTCGTAAAAATCCAATCAACATGATGGCAACATCAGGAGCTCGTGGTAATGATTCAAACTTTACCCAACTATCAGGAATGCGTGGATTGATGGCTAGACCATCTCAATCTAAATCTTCTAAAGGTTACCAAGCTTCAGTAATGGAGGTCCCTATTTATTCATGTTTCCGTGAGGGATTAAATGTTTCTGAGTTCTTTATTTCAACTCATGGGGTTCGTAAAGGATTAACTGATACGGCCTTGAAAACAGCTGAGTCTGGATATTTAACTCGTCGTTTAGTTGATGTAGCTCAAGATGTAGTTGTTAGAGAAGATGATTGTGGAACGGATAAAGGATATTGGGTTGAAGTAATCGTCGATACTAAACAAGAACAAGTAATTGAAAAATTATACGATCGTCTTGTTGGTAGATACTCTAAGGAAGATGTATTCCATCCAGAAACTGGTGAAATAATTATTGAATCAGATGTTTATATGGATGATGAAATCGCGCAAGCGATTGTAGATGCAGGTGTGAAAGGTATGTATATTAGAAGTGCGTTCACATGTAAATCCACACAAGGAGTTTGTAAAAAATGTTATGGTCGTAATATGGCGACAGGTCAAATTGTTGAACAAGGAGAATCTGTTGGTATTATGGCGGCACAATCAATTGGAGAACCAGGTACTCAGTTAACGATGCGTACTTTCCATACTGGAGGTGTTGCTACTGCAGGTGGTGGAGATATTACTCAGGGGTTACCTCGTGTTGAGGAATTGTTTGAGGCTCGTACTCCAAAAGGTTCAAGTGTTCTGGCTAAAATTACTGGTACAATAACAGAAATTACAAAATTAGAAGGTGTTAATGGAACTGAATTAATAATCACAAACGAAACTGAAAGTATTCCACATAAAATTGGTCCTACTCAACATATTCGTTCTTGGTTAGATGTTGGTTCTGAGTTGACTGCGGGATCTAAAATTACGGAAGGTACCATTGCTCCAAAAGAATTATTGGAAGTAGCAGGGGTAAAAGAAGTTCAAAAATATATATTAAAAGAAGTTAAGAAGGTATATGCCTCTCAAGGTATTGATATCTCAGATAAGCATGTTGAAGTTATGGTTAGACAAATGATGCGTAAAGTAGTTGTATTAGAAGGTAATGATACTGGTTTAAATGCTGGTGTTCAAATCTCGTTAATACAAATTACAAAAATCAATCGTCAAGCTCTATTAAGTGGAGGTAAACCAGCTATATTCTCACCAGTATTATTGGGAATCACAAAAGCATCTGTAGAAACAGATTCTTGGTTATCTGCAGCTAGTTTCCAGGAAACAACTAAAGTTCTTACGGAAGCAGCTATTAAAGGTAAGGAAGATTACTTAGTTGGATTAAAAGAAAATGTAATAATTGGAAAATTAATCCCAGCAGGTACTGGATTAGACGTAAGTCGTGAAACGACTACTCAAGTATTAGAATTAGCAGCTGAATTACGTGCTAAACGTGAAGCAGCAAATAAAAAAGATGATGATGACGATACTATTATGAATTTTGTTCCTCAAGAAATCAAAATTGCGGAATTAGATGAAATGGTTGAAGAATCAGGATTATCAATCGAAGAAGCAGAATAAAAAATTAAGACATGAAAATAACAATATTTTCATGTCTTTTTATTAGGTTCTTTAAATTCTAGTGTTGGTGGAGTAAAATCTATTACTAAATAGGATGTAATCTAGGTATGAAAATAGAAATATTTTCATACCTTTTTATTATGTCATTTGTATGTTCAAGGATGA
>CAMQRS010000026.1 GCA_947036815.1 uncultured Erysipelotrichaceae bacterium | reverse complement strand
TTTTAGCAAATGAACATGATAAATGTGTTATTGTTGTCACGCATTCTAAACATATCGCAAACAAAGCAGATATAATTATTAACTTATCGAACGGGGAAAATTAATGAGCAATTTTTTAAATAAATTTACTAACAAAGAATATAATGATATGGATAAATTAGATTGTCCAGAAGATAAAACAGAAATACTTGAAATTGATGATAGTGAAAACATTGAAGAACATGAAGATATTCAAGTAAAAGAAATAACAGATACGAAAACAACGTTAAAAACAACGAATACAAAAGATGAAGTATATATTAAAGATGAAGAAAAGATTAAGAAAAGGAAAAAAACTATCATGATTTGTAGTGTATGTTTTGTGGCAGTACTTGGCTTATCAATGTTTGGATATTATAAAATAAATCAAGTACGAGTTCCTAATTTCATTGCAGATAAAACACTAGAAGAAGTTCAAGTTTGGGCTGCAAAAAATAAAATTGAAATGGAATACACATCAGAATTTAGTGAAAAAATTGATAACAATCATGTAATTGAGCAATCAAATAACAAAGGCAGCAATATACAAAAAGGATCGCATATGGAATTTGTGATATCTAAAGGAGCAGATCCAGATGAACACATTGAGATACCTGACTTCATGAAGATGGACCTTGTGGAAATTGAAGAATGGAAAAAGAAAAATAAAGCTGTCAATGTTTCAATTAATAAAGAATATAATGAAGAAGTGAAAAAATCTAATACGATAAGTTTTTTATTCAAAACAGAAGGTATTGATGCAAGTAATTATCGAAGAAAAGATAAAATTAATATCATTATCTCTTTAGGGGAAGAAACTTATGAAAAAAATATTGAAGTTCCAGATTTTAAAGGAAAAACACAAAGAGATGTTGACCAATGGGCAAAGGATAATGAAATTGTAATAGAATACATAGAGGTAGCGGATAATAAAATAGCCTCAGGTAGTATCATCTCGCAAGACGCTGCGCCAAGATCTAAAGTTGCAAAAAAAGATGTAATTAAAATTACTATGTCTAGAGGTTTAATTGTTTATATGCCAGACTTTAGTGGATTAAATGAAACGCAAAGTCAAATAATGGCGAATGCAGAAAATGTTAATATCAATGTTCTGTCTTATTATAGTAATGATGTACAAGCGAGCCATTTTCTGTCACAATCATTGCCAGTTGGAACTGAAGTTGCTGGTGAAATGACAGTACTTATTTTTTCATTAGGAAAACCGTATATCAATAATTTTGATGGAGATAATGTGTATACGATGGTGCAAGCGATTGATGCGATGAATTCTCAAGGTGCTAACTTAACATATGAAATCAGAGATGTTGATAGTTCTGAGAAAAAAGGAACGATTATAACATCAAATTATAAAGCATGTTTTGTGAATATAGGAACGCATATTGTAATTGAATCTTCAAAAGGAATATAGAGGTTTATTACTCCAATAATTTATAGTAATAACCCTTTTTGGTAATTCAAAGGACATAACTTAAATCGTTACAGAAGAAATTATGCTTACAACAAATAGATTTGGATTTAAAAATAAGACTCTTAATTCAAGGTATGAAAACAGAAATATTTTCATACCTTTTTATGATGACTTTAATCATTTTGAAGTTGATTAGCTATTTTGAATAAGATAGTGAGTTGTTTTTCATGTGTAATAGATTTACGATATAATTTGAAAGCGGGCATAAGAGGAATTTAATGGATTCAATGAAAAGATATTATATACATGAATCAGACTGTACATGCGGTTGGTGTGTATTGACTTATGGTGCGTATTGTTGTAAGTTTTATGAAAGAGAAAAGGGTATAGGTAACAACTATGTATGATAAACATGAACTATTGAATAAAGAGAGTATTGTACACTATATTAGATATAAATTAGATTACTTTGAAGATGAATTACTACAGGTATCTGAAATAGGAGATGGCAATATAAATTATGTATATCGAATAGTAGGAGAGACATCTGGAAAATCAATCATTGTGAAGCAAGCGGATAAATATTTAAGAGCGTCTGGTAGACCATTGGATACACATAGAAATAAAATAGAAGCTAAGATACTGTCAATAGAAGATTCTTTAGTACCAGGGTATGTACCTAAGATATATGGATATGATGAGGTCATGTGTACGTTAATAATGGAAGATATATCGGACTATCATAATCTTCGACATACCTTACATGAACATAAAATATATCCACTATTTGCGAGAGAAATAGCGTGTTTTTTATCTAATACACTTTTTTTAACAACGGATTTAGTCTTAGCTAGGGCAAAGAAAAAAGAATATGCAAGAGACTTTTGCAATATAGAGTTATGTGACATCAGTGAGGATTTAGTGTTGTGTGAGCCTTATGATAATTATAAGCAAAGAAACATTATCACAAAAGGGATGGAACGTTTTGTAGAAGATGAATTATATCATGATGATACATTAAAAGCACAAGTAGCAATGTTGAGAAACTCATATATGAATCATGCACAGTCGTTGTTGCACGGGGATTTACATACAGGTTCTATCTTTATTAATGAGCAGGGGATTAAAGTAATTGATCCTGAATTTGCCTTTTATGGGCCGATGGGCTATGACATAGGAAATGTAATTGGGAATTTGTTTTTTAGTTTAGTTAATTGTTTCTATGAGACACCAAATACGCAATTTATCACTTACTTATATCAACAAATACAAGATATTATTGATTTCACTTATGAAAACATCATGACTATGTATGATGGAAAAGTGAATTGTGAGTTATATAAAGCAACTTATTTTAAAGAAGCATATGTAAAAGAAATAATAGAAGATACATATGGATATGCAGGTACAGAAATAATCAGAAGAGTTGTTGGAGATACGAAGGTGATGGAGATTACAAGTATAAAATTGATAGAAACAAGAGTGAAAGTAGAAACTACATTGATTCATATTGGAAAGTATCTAATTATGAATAGAAAAAACATAACTTCGACAAACCAATTGATTCAAGAAGTAAAACAAATTATGAAATAGGAGAATAAAGATGGAAAGATATGATCATGAGTTAGCGTTTATGCTTAAATATGAAAATGTAGCTTGGTTTGCGGATGGGAAAGTGCGAATTTTAGATCGTAGAGCGTATCCTAGTGTTGTTGAGTTTGTTGAATGTACAACGTATACACAAGTGATACAAGCAATTAAAGATATGGTTACACAGAGTGCTGGACCTTATACAGCGATAGGGATGGGAATGGCACTAGCTGCTTATGAATGCAGAGAATTAGATAAGCCTTCACAACTAAAACAACTAGAAAAAGCTGCATATGAATTATCGAATGCTAGAATCACCACAGCAAATCGTTATAAATTAATCACAGATGGATGTTTAGACATTGCAAGAAAGTATATAAATAGTGATGAATCAATTAGTCATATGATCTTTTTAAATACAGTAGAATCATTAAATAGAAGATATCAAACGATGGAACAAGTAGCATTTCATTTAGTGGATATGTTTCCTGAAAATCCAGTGGTATTAACCCAATGTTTTGGGGAAACCATTGTAGGTATGATGTGTCGAGTAGCCAATCAAAGAAATATTAATATAGAATTTTATAATGCTGAGACTAGACCTTTTTTGCAAGGAGCTAGACTAACCGCAAGTGTATGTAGTGAGATGGGTTTTTCTACCACGGTCATTAGTGATAATATGGTGGCATATGCAATGCAATACAAAGGCATTAATGTATTTACATCAGCGGCAGATACGATTACGTTAGATGGACATATAGCGAATAAGATTGGAACATATCAAATTGCGATTCTAGCAAAACATTTCAATATTCCATATTATGTTACTGGAATTCCTGATGTGGATAAAAAAGATGTTAATGCAATTATGATAGAGGAAAGAGATCCTCAATTAGTCATGTGTATGCATGGAATTAAACATACCTTAGAGGCAGTGAAAGCGATATATCCTTCTTTTGACATTACGCCACCAAGTTTAATAACACGTGTAATCAGTGATAAAGGAATATATATGCCAAACGAATTAACACGGTATATAGATGGAAAGATAAATAAATTTTATTAATAGAGGAAATGAAAATGTTGTTGGAACAAGAAAGAATGCAAGTTGTTGAATATGGAAGAAGAATGAGTAGCAGTGGATTATCAAAAGGAACTTCGGGTAATATTAGTGTGTTTCATAGAGGCATGGAACTAATGGCTATTACAGCATCGGGTGTTGATTATTTTGAAGCTAGCGCTGAGGATATTGTAGTGATGAAATTAAATGGAGAAATCGTAGAGGGATCAAAAAAACCTTCGAGTGAGTATGACTTGCATGCGAATATTTATCGTTCAAAAGAAGATGCAAATAGTGTGGTACATACACATTCTATGTATGCTACTACGTTTGCTTGTTTACGAGAACCGATTGTTGCTACGCATTATTTAATTGCGGCAGCTAATACATCGATTATTAAGGTGGTTCCTTATGCGATGTATGGAAGTACAAAATTAGTAGAAGAGGTAAATAAAGTAGAGACAAACGGGAATGCATTGTTACTAGCAAATCATGGATTAATTACATGGTCGAATTCATTAGCGAATGCGTTTAACATTGCTGAAAATGTAGAGTGGGTTGCAGAGGTGTTGTGGCGCACAAAGTGTGTGGGTCAACCAACTGTGTTAAGTAATCACGAAATAGAAGAAACAATCCAAAGCTTTAAAGGGTATGGTCAAGATGCCGATGCTTCAACAAGTGGCTATTAATAATTAAAACTTTAGATACCTAGAAATCCATTTCCAATTGAAGTGGATTTTTTTATGCTCACTAGATTGAATAGTGCAAACTAATTGAAAAAAATATAATTATTGTGTTGAAAAAGTAATTAAACAGAAAAAAGAAGGAGTTTAGAGTTAAATGTTATTTGCAGAACTGACAATAGGTGATTTAAAATGTAAAGTTTAATCATAAAAGAAAGGGGATTTATTTATGTTGATGAACATGAAAGAGCTATTGGAAGTAGCAAAAGAAAATAAGTTTGCGGTAGGAGCGTTTAACATATGTGATAATTTATTATTTAATTGTGTTATGGAGGCAGCTGAAGCAAATAATGCACCTGTAATCGTTGAACTGGCACCACCAGAATTCGATTATGTGGGAGAGGATTTCTTTACTATGGTTACTTCAAGAATGAGTAAGAGTAAAGTACCGTGTGTATTACACTTAGACCATGGAAAAACAGTAGATGATTGTGTGAAAGCTATTAGATGTGGATTCACATCAGTCATGATTGATGGTTCTGAGTTGTCTTATGAAGATAATGTAGAAATAAGTAGAAAAGTAGCTGAATTAGCTGCATGTGTAAATGTTTCAGTAGAAGGAGAAATAGGTACGATTGGTGCAATGAGCGATAGTGTAGAAGGAGGAGTAGAAAATATAGAATATACTCAACCTGAACAAGTGATTGACTTTATTAATAGAACCAATGTAGATACACTAGCTATTGCGATTGGGACAGCGCACGGAATATATCCAGAAGGGTTTGTACCAAAGTTACGTTTGGATATTCTAAAGGAAGTTGAAAAACTAAAAGTACGACCTTTAGTACTTCACGGAGGATCAGCTAATAAAGATGAAGAAATTCAAGAAGCTTGTAAACATGGAATTTGCAAGGTGAATATAGCTAGTGATTATAGAAAAGCTTTCTTCTGTGGAGTAACAAAAACATTAGTGGAAGAAAATCCGTTTTGGACACCTGATGTATTCGCTTATGCTACACAAGAGGCTAAGAAAGTAATCACACACAAAATGCAGTTGTTTAATAGTATTGGTAAGGCAGATTTATATAAAAAATAGGAGGAGATTTAATGGAAAATTTTGAATTTTATAATCCTACAAAAGTTATATTTGGCAAAGGTTCGTTATCAAAATTAAGTGAAGAAGTCAGAACACGGAAGATAAGCACCGTACTAGTCTTATATAGTGGTTCGTATTTAGAAGAGAACGGAGTTTTGAAACAAGTGGACCAGTTACTTGAGGATGCTGGAGCACAAGTAATTAAATGTGGCGGGGTGCAACCGAATCCTTTATTATCATCGGTACATTCTATTGTTCAAATGGTAAAAAATTGCGAGGTTGATTTTATTCTAGCAATCGGTGGTGGATCCGTAATCGATAGTGCTAAAGCGGTATCAATTGGCCTAGCAGATCAAGAAATAGAATTGAGTGAGTGTTTGTATGGCAGAACAGATATTCATACTTGCTTACCTATCGGAGTGATATCAACAATTGCTGGATCTGGAAGTGAGTCTAGTTGTTCATTAGTACTTACTATAGATGAAGGTATGTTAAAAAGATCATATGATAGTGACTTAATACGTCCTGCATTCGCAATTATGGATCCAGAATTAACTTATTCACTACCTAAATATCAAATGATTAGTGGGGGATTCGATATCTTAATGCATACGATGGAGCGATATTTTTCTCCATCAGCCAATACTAATTTAATAGATATGGTGGATGAGGCATTAATGAGAAATGTGATACAAAGCATTAAAAACAGCGTTCATAACCCAACTGATTATGAAGCAAGAGCAAACTTAATGTGGGCTGGTTCTTTAAGTCATAATGGATTAACAGGAACTGGTAGAGTAGAAGATTGGAGCTGTCATCGTATGGAACATGAATTGAGTGGGATGTTCGATGCCGTTCATGGAGCGGGATTGTGTGCTATTTGGGGAAGTTGGGCTACATATGTATACAAAACTAACATGAAAAGATTTACTGATTTTGCTACTCATGTCATGAATGTAAGCGTCGTAAATAAAAAAGATGACGAAGTAGCGTTAGAAGGAATAGATAAATTAATATCTTTGTTTAAGGACTGCGGGATGCCAATAAGTATAAAAGAACTGGGGTACCCAGATATAACTGATTCAGAATTTCAGAAAATGGCTCGTAATTGTTTACTAAGCTGTGAAACCATTGGAAGTATTAAAGTACTAGAATTTAATGATATTCTTGAAATTTATAAGAATGCGAGGTAGCGATGAAGAATTATAAAGAAATGGAATTGTTTGCTAAAGAGATTAGAATATTAACTTCTCAGATGTTTTTGCATAGGGGAGATGGACATATTGGAGGAGCTTTCTCTATTATAGAATCATTATCGGTATTGTTTAGTAATTATATAAATCAAGGTAAAGTGAAAGATTACTTTGTGTTATCAAAAGGACATGCAGGACCCTCGTACTATGCTACATTAGCATTGTTAGGGCATATTCCAATGGATCAAATTTGTACGTTAAATGAAAATGGGACAATCCTTCCGTCACATCCTGATCGACATAAAACACCGGGAGTAGATTGTACTACAGGTTCTTTAGGTCAAGGTATTTCACAAGCAGTAGGAATAGCGTATGGTTTAAAAATTCAAAAAAAATCAGGAATGGTGTTCTGTATCATTGGAGATGGAGAATTTCAAGAAGGAGAAGTGTTTGAGGCATTACAATTTGCATCAGGTAAAAAATTAGATAATCTAATTGTATTTCTAGATTACAACAAGAAACAAGTGGATGGCTTAGTTAAAGATGTTAGTTGTGCAACTAATTTTACACTATTTTTTGAAAGTTTAGGTATCCATTCTGTTACTTGTAATGGAAATGACATACAAGAAGTAGATACTGCAATTAAGCAATGTATGAATAATGATGATGTGGCAAATGTAGTTATTTTAGATACTGTTAAAGGCTTTGGAAATAAATTTTTTGAAAAACAATTCAATCCACATCATGTAACTTTTTCAAAAGAAGAAATGCATGCGTTAACTGAGTCTGTGAAAGAAATGAAGAAAGGTTAAATTATGAGTTGGAAATTAAATAAGGCGAATGAAGTAGAGGAAATAAGAAAAATCTATGGGCTTACACTTGAATCATTAATTAAAGAAGGAAAACCAATTATGGTTTGCGATGCAGATTTAGCGGGATCGAGTGGGGCTTCATTTATCTATACTAAATATCCTAACAATAGTGTTAACTTTGGGATTTGTGAAGCAAATATGATAGCAGCAGCAGCAGCAATGTCAATGACTGGATTAAAACCGTATGTACATTCATTTGCTCCTTTTGTATCGAGAAGAGTGGCGGACCAGTTATATGTAAGTGCAGGATTTGCTAAAAATGATATTCATATTTATGCAACGGACCCGGGATATTGGTCTCAATACAATGGCGCAACACATACAACTTTTGAAGATTTAGCAATTATGAGGAGTATTCCAGGAGTAAATATAGTGGCTCCAAGTGACGCAGTTCAATTTAAATGGGTACTTGAATATTATGAGGAGCATGGAGGAATTTTTTATAATCGTTGTACTAGAAAACCGATACCTAAGCTTTATGAAGATGGATCCACTTTTGAATTTGGTAAAGCACTATGGACTCATAAAGGTACAGATGTAGCTCTTATTGCGATTGGAGCAAGTGTAAATGATGCAATTCAAGCAAGAGAAGAATTATCGAAACTGGGAATAAGTGCTAGTGTGATTGACTTGTTTTTTGTGAAACCAATAGATGAAGAATTAATAAAACAAGTGATTAGAGAACATAAGAGTGTCGTTACAATAGAAAATCATAATCGATTTGGTGGGATAGGAGAACACATCGGAAGTATCATAGCGAATGAAGGTGTTCAAGTAAAGTTAAGGCAAGTATGCGTGAATGATAGATATGGAGAAGTTGGTGATTTTAAATACTTAAAAGAAACGTTTAAATTAACTAAAGAAGACATAGTTATAGCAGCCATTAATTCGTTAAATAAATAAATATAACCAATTTTTACCATATTTATGAATTCGGTTACATATTCTCAATATGATGTAAATGTTATATGATATGAATGAAAAGCGAGGATATAAGATGATACATACTAAAGATGAAATATTGAATTATTTTAAAGATACCAATATAGATGTGAATTTGAAAAATATTGATAAATTTTCTGCAAATTATATAAGTGGTGCATTGAGTATAAGTAGGAGTTTAGCTTCACAATACTTAAACGGCTTTGTGAAAGATGAAGTATTAATTAAAGTCACATCACGTCCAGTGTATTTTATATATAAGGAAAAATTGGAAGAGCAATATCAAATACAATTAAAAGAAAATTTGTATTACAGTGTACAAGAAGTATTAACAGAAATTTTAAAGAAAGAAAAACATAAGAAAAATTTTAACTCAATAATGGGCTCAGAAACTTCATTAAGAATTATTGTAGAACAATTAAAAGCCTCTTTGAAATATCCTGGAAAAGGGTTGCCAGTGATTTTGTATGGAAAAGAAGGTGTTGGAAAATCTTCTTTGTGCAAAGAAATGTTTTGTTATGGTTTAGATAATAATGTAATTGATAAGGAGGCACAATTGTGTAAGGTAAAAGTTTTACATGGACAATCAGACATTGTTAATAAGTTAGTTGGTAATATAAATGATAAAGGACTATTTGAGTTATCTAAAGGCGGTATTATTTATATACAACAAGCTCAAAATTTATCAGGAGAAGATCAACAAAAAATATTGAAAATTTTAGAGGAAGGATCATTTACTCGCGATGGTGAGGAAAAAATAATTCCTTTAAAAAGTCGAATCGTGTTATCTGTTGATTATGATTATAAAGGAAACTTAGATTATGACTTAATTCAATTTTTCCCAGTTATTTGCAAAGTGCCTAATTATGATGAAAGATTTTATGAAGACAAAGAAGAAATTCTAATTGCTTTTTTTAAAAAACAAGCAATTAATTTAAGGAAGAAAATATTTGTTAATAAGTACCTACTTCACACGTTAATGATTAGAAAGTATAAATCCAATTTAGATGAATTGAAAAACATTATTGAAGATATATGTGCTCGGGTGAATAGCGAATGTAGCAAAGAGGATAGTGAGTTATATATACGTATGTACCATTTACCGGAATACATATTATTAGATTTTAATGAACAAGATGAGGCCTATGAGGAAAAAAACAACTATATTAATGTAGATATATACACTAAGACTGAAAATAGTACAAAGATGATAGAACTGTTTGATATTGTATTAAATAAATTGTTGACAGAAACGAACAGTGTTAACTATTCAATTAAAAATTTAGTTCAAGAGTTAAATCAATATTATAATGCAATGATAAATAGTCGCCGGATGATCAGTCATCAATCAAAAGTGATTGAGCATAGTGTTAATAACTCGATTAATAAAACATTAACCCTTTATAATATGTCTATTCCATTTTATTGTAGTCAATTGATTGCATATAGTTTGCATTTAAAACAATGTCATAGTACAAAATTTCATGATTGGAAAATAGAGAATAAATTAAACATTAAAAGAAGTTTGCATTTATTGGAATCAAATTTCAAACAAGGTAAAGTGATTTCTGATAAAATTAATTATTCATTACATAACAATCTTGAAATCGAATTTGATGATATAGATAAAATCATATTAATGATCAATTTAACTTTTTATAACGAAAGCCAAAATAAGAGTAAGTATCTATCTATTATTATCGCTCACGGCTATGCAACGGCGAGTAGTATGGCTGAAGCAGCAAATATACTATTAGGAAGCTATGTATTTGATGCGTTTGATATGCCACTAGATACTTCTATGATAGATATTGTAGAAAGACTGAAACGGTATATTGAGCGATATGCCATTCGTAACGATATATTACTTTTAGTAGATATGGGATCTTTGGAATTTATTAGTAACCATTTGGATTTAATAGATGATAAAAATATTGGCGTAATAAATAATGTATCCACTAAATTAGCGATTGAAATTGGTGAATATACTCTTCAAGATTTAGATATGTATACAGTGTTATCGAAAGCTGCGATAAATTCAACTAGTACTTTTTCGTTAATAGAGAATAAATCTAAAAAAGATCTAATTATCTTTATTTCGGATAATGGTATTAAAATGGCGAATCGGGTTAAAGACTTATTTGTTAGTTCTCTACCTAAAATGATTGATGCAGAGATGATGTCATTTGCGCTGGAAGATATTATTAATCCACAACACATGGCTGAATTGGAAACAGAGTATAATTTATTATTTATTTCTGGTATATGCTCTAGCGGCGATAAGCCAGATAAATTTATATCTTTAGAAGACATGATTACAAGTAATCAATTGAATCTAATTTGTATACATTTGAATAAGTATTTAAGTATAAAGGAAATTGATGAGTTCACAAGTAAACTAATTCATAATTTTTCTTTAGAAAATGTGCTGAATAGTTTATCTATTTTAGATGCGAAGAAGTTATTAGAATTTGTTGAAGTTGCACTAAATCAAATGCAACTACTACTAGAACGTAGGTTATACGGAAATACCCTAGCTGGTTTATATATACATATTTGTTGTATGATAGAACGTCTTGTTACCAAAGAACCTTTACAAAATAATTTAGGTTTGGAAGAGTTTGAGGTGCATAATCAAAGGTTTATAGACATAGTGAATAAGAGTTTTACTACAATTTGTAGTCATTATGGTGTAGAAATTTCTTTAGGAGAGATTTTCTATCTGTATGATTATATAAAAGAAGATAAAGAACTAGTGAAGGAAGAGGGGGATTTTTAGATTGGAAAATAGAATCATTATTGCAACGCATGGTAAGTTTGCAGAAGGAATATATAATAGCTTAGCTATGATTGCAGGAGATCAATCGAAAGTAGAATATATTAATTGTTATTCAGATACATCGTTAGATTATAGTTTACTAATTAAGGAGAAGGTAGCATCACATCACTACGCTACATCTAATTTATTAGTAATTACAGATTTATTAGGAGGTAGTGTGAACAATGAATTTATGCGTCATATTAAACAGTTTCCGTTTTATTTGGTAGCAGGATTAAATTTAGGTATGCTATTGGAGTTTACATTATCTAATGATGAGCTAAGTGAACAGATGATTGAATGCATTTTATGTAGTAATAAAGAAGGGATATTATTGTGTAATCAATGTTTAACGCAAGAAGAAGAAAGTGATTTTTAGGAGGAAAATATGATTAAATTATTAAGAGTAGATCATCGTTTATTGCATGGGCAAGTAGCTTTTTCTTGGACTGGGTATTTATCGGCAAATTGTATTTTAATAGCAAATGATGATGCGACAAAAGATGATTTGCGAAGAACCACTTTACGATTGGCTAAACCAGCGAACTGTAAATTAATTATAAAGAGTATAGAAGAATCGATACAAGCTCTTAATTCTGGAGTAGCAGATAAATATAACTTATTTATTGTTGTTGAAAGTGTAAAAGATGCTTGTGAATTAGCAAATCGAGTTGATAGGATTAAAACTGTAAATATTGGAGGGTTAAAAGCAAAAGAGGGAACAAAACCTCATCCAGCTAACCATAATATTAATTTTACAGAAATAGAGATAGAGATGTTAAAAAAATTGGAATCTCGTGGCACCAATGTTGAATTAAGAATGGTTCCAAATGATTCATCAAAAAAACTTTAATAAGGAAAGGGAAAAAATATGACAGAAGCGATTTTAATAGGTCTTATTGCATTATTTGCTTACATGGGAGATACTTTTGGGTACTCACAATATGATAGACCATTATGTACAGGAGCATTGGTAGGATTGGCATTAGGAGATTTGGAGCAAGGTTTGATTATTGGAGCCAGCTTAGAATTAGTATATATGGGAACATTGACTATAGGAGGAGCATTTCCACCTGACATTTATACGGGTGGAATATTAGGAGCAGCATTTGCAATTTCTACAGGAACAGGTATTGAAGGAGCTCTTGCCCTATCATTACCAATTGCAACATTTGCACTACTTATAAAACAATTAATTTATACATTTATTCGTGGATACTTTGTTCACAAAGCAGATGATTATGCATTGAAATCGAATGATAGAGGTGTTGCTAGTATGCATGTGTGGTCAACCTTATCATATCCAGTGCTAATGGCAATTATAGTAGGATCTTGTTACTATGTGGGAGGACCAACAGTACAGACAATTTTAGATTCTATACCCGCGTTCGTACAAACAGGATTATCAGCATCAGCTAGCATGTTACCAGCATTAGGATTTGCTATGTTAGTGAAAATGATCATCAACAAAGATTTAGCACCATATTTCTTTTTAGGATTTATAATTGCTAGTTATTTAAATATTTCGGTATTAGGAATTGCATGTACTGCATTATTAATTGCAGTTTTAGTTATCAATAATGATAAAGGGAAAATGGCTAAAGTTGAGGGGGACGATGATAATGAATTCTAATATGATAGAGAAAAAGGTTACAAGAAAAGACTTGAAATCAATATTTGTAAGGTCAATTGCATATAATTCTTCGTTTAACTATGAAAGACAACTGAATTTAGGATGGGCATGGTCAATTATGCCGATATTGAGAAAACTATATAAAGATGATCCAGAACAGATGAAACTGGCGTTACAAAGACACTTAGAGTTTAATAATATTACACCATTTATTTGTACTGTATTATTTGGTATTACAGTAGCTTTGGAAGAACAAAATGCAAATGATGAAAGTTTTGATACAGAGTCAATTAATGCAATTAAAGTTGGATTAATGGGACCATTATCGGCTATTGGAGATTCATTCTTCTTTGGAACCTTAAGAGTAATTGCGGCAGGATTAGGTTGTTCTCTTGCATTAGAAGGAAATATGATGGGACCGATTTTATACTTAGTCCTATTCAATGTTCCAAACTTTGCATCGCGTTACTATTTAATGTTTAAAGGGTATGAGTTAGGAACGAATTTCTTAACAAAAGTTGAAGAATCGGGAATATTAGATAAAGTATTTAAAGGGGCAGGAATACTTGGATTAATGGTAATTGGTGGAATGGTGGCTACTAATGTTTCAGTACCACTAGTAGTGGCATATGACGAATTTGTATTGGTAGATACTTTAAATGGAATAATCCCAAATTTATTACCATTATGTTTTACTGGATTAATATTCTATATGTTGAAAAAAGATTATAAAATTACTACAATCTTAGCCGGTATTATGATATTTGGTATTGCTGGTGCATTTATAGGAATATTTTAGGAGCTACATATGAAAATTGCTTTAATTAACGAAGATTCTCAAGCTAGTAAAAATGAATTGATTTATAGCTTATTAAAAAATGAAGTGGAATCTAAAGGACACCAAGTATTTAATTATGGTATGTACCAAGAAGACCAGGAACATCAAATAAATTTTACACAAATAGGTATTTTAGCAAGTATATTGATTGAGACTAAAGCAGCCGATTTCATTGTCACTGGATGTGGAACGGGGCAAGGAGCGATGATTTCTTGTAATGCATTTCAAAATTTAGTTTGTGGATATATTGCAACTCCATTAGACTCGTATTTATTTACGCAAGTCAATGCAGGAAATGTTGTTTCGTTTCCATGGGCCCAATATTATGGATGGGGTGCAGAAATAAATTTAAAATATATGATTGAAAAAATATTTGAACAGGATTTTGGTCAAGGATACCCTGCAATTTATGCAGAAGGAGAGAAGAGAAGTAGAGTTAGAATGATGGATGAGTCAAAAATCCCATCACAACGTCCGTTAATTCAAGCATTGAAGATGATGGATCAAAAAATGCTTGTTGAATTATTAAATTATGATGAATTCAAAGAGCAATTTTATCAAAATGCACAAGCATGTGAAGTGAAGGAATACATTGTAAATTTATTAAAATAGAAAAAAACTATTAAACATTGAATCGCACCATGAAGCTAAGTTGTTTTAGAGTAGATTGTTCACACAGCATGCAGTGACCTACTTTGAAAGATAACTAAAGAATCGTAAAGGTGCGATTCTTTTTTGCTCACTAACAAAGAGGTTTAACAAAGAATAAGTAAACGTGTGTTTAGTGATTGAGAACAAGAACATTTATAGGAAATACACAAAGTTCATCATATAGATAAGTAAGAGGTATGCATATGGAACTTATAACAATAGTATTGATTGGATTATGTGTGGGTAGTTTTTTAAATGTGTTAATATATCGATTACCTAGAAGAATTAATTATGTCTATGGTAGATCATCCTGTACAAGTTGTGCCCATAAATTAGGTGTATTAGAATTAATACCGATAGTAAGTTACGTGTATCAAAAGGGAAAATGTAAATCTTGTGGGCATGCTATTTCTATTCAGTATCCACTAGTAGAAATGCTGTGTTCTTCTCTATTAGTTATCTTGTATATTGAATTTGGTGTTACAATTGATAGCGTGCTAATGTGGATAATAGGATGTATCTTCATTGTGATTAGTGTCATTGATTTATATGAAATGATTATCATGGATGAATGCTTAGTCGCATTACTAGTGGTTGTATTAATCTATATAAGTAATCAAGGTTTGTTACTTGATGTAGATCATATGTTAGGTATCTTTTGTATTAGTGTACCAATGATTATTGCCAATGTGGTAAAAGAGTCTAGTTTTGGTGGAGGAGATATCAAGTTATATTTTATTTGTGGTTTTTTATTAGGAAAAGAAATGATAGTTCAATCCTTTGTGATTACGTTATTTTTAGCAAGTATAGTTGGTGTAATTATTCTTATTACTAAAGGAAATAAGGCGCCAAAGCATATCGCTTTTGCCCCTTACATTTGTATTGGATGTTTTATGTGTATGTAATAATAATGAATGTTAACTTAATGTATTGGTCCTGTAATAAATAGTGCATGACCTTTTTGTTATGCAATTGTTATGGAAGGTAAAATAAGATTAAACGATTAATTAGTTATTAAATAATATATGTTGTATAATGTAATCATTAATTGAAATATATATAAGGTGTTTTATTAGTTGTGTAGACTATTATAGCTTTATAGCATCGAGCTTGAATTTATACAATTAAATATTTATATTTATGTATTGTATATTTTTGCGAGTCTAAAATTTTGCAGTTAGGGAGAATGCATTATTTTAATCAATTATTTTAAATAGGAGGTTCTTAATGGAGCACGAAGAGAAAAGTAAGAAGTCGCTAAAACAGTATGGGGAAATGTATAAAAACGTTGGAATGAAACTTGGTCAAGGGACAAAGAAGGCTGCAGTACTAGCAAAACAAACTCAAGAAACTGTTTTTAGTGCTATAGACGTGAATGGGAATGGTGAAATTGATATAGAAGATATTATAATAATGGGTATAAACTTACCGGGAATAAAAATCAACAGAGAAAAGTTTTTAGAAAAAGAATTTATTAATAAATATGCAGATAATGTAGTTAATGAAGCAATTTTAAAAACTCCGATTCAAGCCGGTATCTTAGAAGAAGATATTGATAAAATAGCTGATGAAATAATAAAGTTTGAAAGAAATTGTGTAACAGGAATTTCGGCAGCGCTAGGGACTCCAGGAGGTCTAACTATGGCGGTTACTATTCCTGCAGATATTGCCCAATACTATGGCTATATGCTTAGGGTTGCACAAAAATTATTATATTTATATGGTTTTCCACAGATAGAATTAGGAAGTGATGGACAACCTATAAATACTGAAACTATGAATGTTTTAATAATTTGTTTAGGTACTATGTATGGTGTAGCTGGGGCAAATAATGCGGTAAAATGTATGGCAAATGCATTAGCGAGTGGTGTTGAAAAAAAATTATTAAATAAGGCATTAACAAAAGGAGCTATTTATCCGATAGTAAAAAAAGTAGCTAGCTGGTTCGGTGTTAAAATGACAAAACAAGTTTTTGCAGGGTTTTTTAAAAAAGCGATTCCAGTTGTTGGAGGAGTTATTGGAGGGACTATTACATTTGTTGCTTTTAAACCATGTTGCGATAAATTAAAAAGTTCATTACAAGATACAATGTTAAGTAATTCAAAATATTCTGTTACAGAAGAAGAAATTATATTTATGCAATCTTTTAATGAAGCAGAGTAAATTTCTTTAGATTTATAATACATCCTATTAAACTATTTATATAGTTGTAATCAAGATATGAAAATATTTCAATTTTCATATCTTTTTTTATTTCGGTTATAAAACTATTACATTAACAATTTATATCGTAAAGGCATAAAAAATAGTACAACATCAAACATTGACCAAGTGGTCAATGTTTGATATAATGGAGCGACGTGAAAAAAGGAGATGTTTATGAACAGAGAAGAACAGACTAAAATAACACAACAACTTATTATTGATAGTGCCATGAAAGTGTTTGGTGAAAAAGACTATGCTTCCACTTCGATAAGCAATATTTGCGAAGCTGCAGGGCTTTCAAAAGGAATCATTTATCATTACTATGAAAGTAAAAAGATGTTGTATTTAACATGTATTAAAATATGCTTTGATAATCTGGTTAAACATCTAGATACATTTCCGAAATCTACTGGGAATATAGAAGAAGCGATTGGAGAATATATACGTTATCGTCATCAGTTTTTCGAAGATAATCCAGATATCAAAAATGTTTTTTTTGGTGCAATGCTAGGTGGGTATCATGGATTTTCTAGTGAGATTATTGAACAGAGAACTTGTCTTGATCAGGCGAATATAGTGTTTTTTAAAGATATGTTGAAGCATGTTAAGTTTACGGATGGTATTTTAGCTGAAGATGCGATTCAGTTATTTATTATGTTATCAAGTTGTTCAATCATCATGCCTAAAATGCAAACGGATCCATATGAACCACATGCATTTATGATGGAACAAGAGAAATTTATAAGAAAAACCATGAAAATTATTTTTCATGGAATTGAGGAGGACACTAGATGTTAGAAAATATTGAATTATTAATTAGAATTTGCATATCAATTTCCATTGCGTATGTTGCAGGAAATTTAACGAGTAAAATTAAAATGCCCGCTATCCTTGGTTGGTTAGTAACGGGGATGATTTTAGGACCACATGCGTTAGGTGTGTTGAATTCTGAATTATTAAACGAAGAATGGTATCACATGTTTTCTAAATTATTGGAATGTGCATTTGGTATTATGTTAGGTAAGGAATTAGTATTTAATAAAATGAAACAATATGGAAAACAAATTATGGTAACTACAATATTTGAATCTATTGGTACATTTATAGTAGTTACGTTATGTTTTAGTGTGATATTTTATTTTATGAATGTGCCTTTATACGTAGCGTTAGTATTTGGAGGAATTGCCTTAGCAACTGCTCCAGCACCTTCTTTATCTATTGTTAATGAATTTAAAACAAAGGGACCAGTAACTGATTCTTTGATTCCTATTGCAATGTTAGATGATGTAGTTGCTATTATTGTATTTGTAGGAATCAACTCTTACGTAGCATCTAAAGGTAGTTTAGATGCGGGTGGTTCAATATTAGATAGTTTATTTTTAATGGTAATAGTACCTCTTATTATTGGTGTTATTATAGGGTTCATAGTATGTCCTATGTTAAAAAAAGATAGAAGCCAAAACCAAACCTTCTTCTTTACAATTATTTTATTAGTAGTAACATTTTTAATTGGTTATGCAGTAGATAATTTTATCTTACCTGTACCTTCAACTAATTACATGCTTATGGGTATGGCGGTATTTGCAACAATTGCCAATACTGTAACTCAAGAAAAAATGCATACTATTGAGAAAGCATCGAGTCCTATTTTAGCATTAAGTCTTTTAGTTTTAATCATGAATTTGGGTGCTCCATTAGACTATAACTTGATATTAGGGGCAGGAGTTTTAACAGCTGTATATATTATTTCAAGAGCGATTGGTAAATACTTCAGTACAAGATGTGGTGCAAAATTAACAAATGCACCGTTCACCGTTCAAAAATATCTAGGACTTACACTGTTACCTCATTCAGGGGTATCTCTTGTCTTTACTGGAATGGCAGTTGCATCGCTTTCATCTTTTGATACAGCGTCAGCACAACTAGTGCAAGCTACTATATCAGCAGCGGCAGTTATCAATGAAATATTTGCTGTTTTACTGGCGAAAAAAGGATTTGAACTTGCTGGTGAAATGAATCATGCTGAAATTGAAGTTAGTGATACAGAGGAATAGAAAAATAATGTTTATACGTCTAGGTTAAGATTTATATATGAATGCATGGAATAATAAGATGGCGTTGATTCAAAGAATCAACGTTTTATTTATGTAACATATATATGACATAAATAAATATAAAAATTATAGATTTAAAGTAAGCGAACGAAAAAATTATTTGTTTATCTATGTAACTGAAGTGTTTACAAATAATAGTAGCAGTATATTATCAATAAAATTATATAGAAAATACAATTTTCATTAATAGGGGAAGCAATTAATCTAAAGGAAATTATATTTTTTTAGGAAAACAAACAAAAAATGCATATACTGTTGTTACACTGCGTGATATTATACAAAGAGAATGAATATATTTATGGAGGAATATTTATGAAAAGTAATACAAAATGGAATCGAAAAAAAAGGATTTTGTGGATAAAGAAAAAAGAATATATTAATATGAAAATAGCCTTACCTTTGATGCTTCTATGTTTGGTTGGTTGTAGTTCATTGACAGAAAAAGATTTGATTGCAGATACAAAATCATCGTCAAAATCAGAAGACCATGTAAGTGAAAAAGATACAGTTAAAAAAATTGATGATAAAAAAGAAGTTGAGAAATTTAAATCAGCTGCATTAGACTTTAGTATTAGTGGTGATATATTAACCTATAAAGATGTTGAATACTCTGTCATTAGCGTTGACGGAGGAAGTCAAAAAGGAACACGTGATCAAAATGTTGCGGTTGATATTGGTTTTGGAGATAGAAGTTATTGGGGATTAACAAATGAGTATGGCCAAGTAGTTTATGTTTTAGCAGAAGAAATAATACTGCAAGATGATGATACAGAACCAGTGAAAAATAGTGGTCGTTATTACCATGATGAAGCTAATGTTGCGGGAACTGAAAGAGATGATCTGGATCAAGGTCATGTTATTGCAGATTCGCTTGGTGGAGTTTCAAATGCATATAATATTACACCACAAGATTCAACACTGAATCGCCATGGTGATCAAGCGTATATGGAGAAAAACATTCGTGATGCAGGTGGGTGTAAAAATTTTGTAGCAATAATTACATATCCTGACACGGAAACACAAATTCCAAATAATTACAGATATGAGTATATTCTTAAAGGAAATAAAATCATTGATGATTTTCCAAATGAAAATCCAGAGGAGAAAGATACAACACCGGTACCTGAACCAGTACCGACACCAGCGCCTTTACCACCGAGTACAGGATCTACTGTATATTGGGTGCCAAATGGGAAATCATACCATACTACTAAAGGATGCTCAACTTTGAGTAATAGTAAAACAATTTTAGAGGGAGAAATGAGTGCTTGTCCTAAAGTTGATTCTTGCGATAGATGTCATTAAACCTGTTAAAGAGAATGATGTATTGTAATATAATAATGGGATACTTATTAAAGAAGTAACATAAATTGTATTTGATAAAGATTATAAGTAAGAATGTTGTAACACAACAAAAATCTTGCCTTAAAATATTATATAGACACATGACTGTAAATGATTTCTTGTATACAAGAAGTTATCACAGTGAAATGAAAGATTCGCTAAAGAAATAAATGATGTATAAGCGAGTGAATATTAAAATAATTTAATAAATATTGAATCTAGAAATAGTGTTAACTTAAGGTTCTTTAAATTCTAGTATTGTCCACTAAGCTATTGATATTTCATAATGTTTAATTAATGTTAAAAAAGGAGATTATTATGATTAATTATATAATATTTGATTTAGACGATACTATTTGTGATTATGAAAGTGCTAAACTTCTTGCAAAAAAGAAAATAAATGTATTTTTACACAAGAGAGGTATTAATTATAAAGAATTTTGGGTTTTATATGAGAAAGGTAATCAAAACTTGTTTGATGACTATACTCAAAATAAAATTTCAATAACTGAATATAGATACGAGAGATTTAATTTATTCAATTTAAATGAAGAAGAAATTAATTATATAAATAATGTTTATATTAATACTGCAAATGTTCAAATAGAAAAATTTCCAGAAGTAGACTCATTATTTGCGAAGTTACAGATTCTAAGAAAAAAAATAGTTATCTTGACTAATGGACCCAGTGAGGGATAACGAAAAAAACTAAAAGCTCTAAATTTAATAGACGAAAACATTTTAATTTATATTTCTTCTGAAATAGGTGTAGCTAAACCAGATTCAAAAATATTCAGTTATGTTCTTAAAGATTTAAATGCTGATAAAGATGAGGTTTTAATGGTAGGAGATTGTTTAGTTAATGATTATTTGGGTGCTAAAAATGCTAGATCGGAAGAGCACACGTCTGAACTCCAGTCACCGCTCATTATCT
>CAMQRS010000025.1 GCA_947036815.1 uncultured Erysipelotrichaceae bacterium | reverse complement strand
ATTCAAAATAAAAAGATGTTGGTGATTTCTCACCAACACCAGAAATTGTAGAACCGTAAAATGCAGGTTTATAAATTACAAAAATATTAACTAATTAATGGAGATTTATGTATTTTAAAGTAATTTAATTTACTGTATTTTAATTATAAATATGAGGAGATAGACTAGTATTGAACTTAAGAATTGCTTAAGATTGATTAATTATATATTATTTATTGGTATTTCGTTATATAATGAATGAGTATAAAATTAATGTATGGAAGGAAAAAGGAAAAAATATGAAAATATTATTATATTTCGAAGCAGAAAAAATGATCAAGACTTCTGGAATAGGAAGAGCTATGAAACATCAAATAGCTGCTTTAGAAGATCAGGGGATCGATTACACGACAGACCATGATTGTGAAGATTACGACATCTTACATATCAATACTTACGGGTTAAATAGTAACATGATGATTCAAAAAGCTAAAAGAATGAATAAAAAAATTATTGTTCATGCACATAGTACAGAAGAAGATTTCAGGAATTCATTTGTTCTTAGTAATCAAATAGCTCCTTTATTTAAAAAACTTATAACAACAGTATATTCTTTAGGAGATTATATAATAACTCCGACACCATATTCTAAGCAAATATTGGAAGGGTATGGATTAACTCAGCCCATTCATGCGCTTTCGAATGGAATAGATTTAGAACGATTTGATTATGATGAAGAAAAAGTAAAAGCATTTAATAAATACTTTAGTATTAAAGAGGACGATAAAGTAGTCATCTCGGTTGGTTTATACTTCGATCGCAAAGGTATTGTTGATTTTGTAGAGGTTGCTAGACGTCTACCACAATATAGATTCCTTTGGTTTGGACACACACCTGTATACTCTATTCCTAAGAACATTAGGGAGATAGTAAGTGGAGATCATCCATCTAATGTATATTTTCCTGGGTATATTAAAGGGCCGATTATTGAAGGTGCTTTTAATGCATGTGATGCATTCTTTTTTGCTAGTAAAGAAGAAACAGAAGGAATTGTTGTTTTAGAGGCATTAGCTTCAAGACAAAATGTGATTGTAAGAGATATTCCAGCTTTTTCTCCATGGTTAGTAGATAAATATAACTGTTATAAAGGAAATACTGTAGAAGATTTTGTTTCAATTGTAGAAAATGTTGTGGAGCATAAATTGCCATCAACTACAATTCAAGGGAGAATAACAGCTCAAGAGAGAAGTATCAAAGAAATAGGAAAAGAATTAGTTAAAATATATGAAAAAGTTTTGGAAATATAGTGTGTAGTTTATGAGTAAAAAGAGTTATATTATTAATTTCTTTCTAATACTAGTTTTGACAGCATTAGGCTTATGGTTTGCTTTAAGAGAAAACTTTGAAGAAGTGCTGTCATTGATTTTTAATTTAAAGTGGTATTCATTTGCACTTATTGTCATGTATGGTTTGGGTTATAACATGACAATCGGTTGTATTTATCGAGTACTAGGTAAGAAACATAAAAAAAATTACAGCTATAGAGAAGGGCTGCAAGTAGCATTTGTAGGATCATTTTTTAGTGGAGTAACACCTAGCGCTACAGGTGGGCAGTTTGGACAAGCGTATATATTGAAGAACCAGGGATTAAAGTTAAGCGAAGGCGCTAGTATCTTATGGATGGACTTTATTATTTATCAAACTACAATGTTGGCATATACAAGCGTATTAATGTTAATTAAAGGAATGTATTATTATGAAAAGTTTTCACACTTATTTGTATTAATAGTTATTGGGTACATCATGAATAGTGCAGTAATAGTATTTCTATTTACGATGGCTAAATTTCCAAATGTATACATAAAAGTTTCTCGTTTTGTATTACTATTTTTAGGTAGAATTAAAGTAGTAAAACAACCTGAAAACGTGATTAAAGCATGGAATATACAATTAAGTTTATTCACATCTGAAATTAAAAAAATAAAAAAATTAAAAGTTGAAGTAGTTAAATGTGTAGTGTTAAATATATTTCGTTTAACAATTTTATATTCATTACCATTTTTTATAGCTTATCAATTAGGAGTTGATCTGCAAGTAATAGGTCTACTCGATGTTATTGCTATGACATCATTCGTTTATTTATCAATGGTGTTTTTTCCAGTGCCTGGAGGAAGTGGCGGAACAGAAGGAGTATTTATATCAATATTTGCTAGTTCTTATGGACTAGTGATGACAAACTCTATCATGATATTATGGCGATTCGCTACCTATCATTTTATTGTATTAATTGGTGGTCTTACTTTTCTTGTGTTAAAATGTAGGTATAATAAATTAAAACCACAATATTATGTAGACAAAAATGATTATTTAGAAGAGGGAGATAACATATGAAAATAGGGATATTTAGTGATACTTATACACCTGATATTAATGGTGTAGTATCTTCGGTTATTACATTACAAAATGAATTAGAAGCACAAGGACATGAGGTCTATGTAATTACATCTCATAAATCTTTAATTCATTCAGTTAGGGAAGGGAATATTTTTCGTATACCTGGTCTTGAATTAAAATGGTTGTATGGATATATCTTAAGCACACCATATCACTTTAGCGTGAAAACTGAAATAGAAAAATTAAACTTAGACATCATTCATGTTCACTCAGAATTTGGTGTTGGTGTTTTTGGACGAACAGTAGCTAAATTGTTGAATATTCCTGTTGTTTGTACATACCATACTATGTACGAAGACTATACAAATTACATTAATCGTTTGAATTTAGAAATGATGGAACCAGTATCTAAAAAAATTATGATAAAGTTCTCGAAATTAATGTGTGAGAGTGTAGCTAATATTATTTCGCCTAGTGAGAAAACAAAAGCTGTGTTATTAAGTTATGGTATTCGAAGACCAATCTATATTATTCCTACAGGAATAAAACTAGACTTGTTTAATCCAAAAGCTGTGAATCATGATAAAGTGAAATTAATTAAGGAAAAATTTAATATTACAGAAGACAAGGTTGTAATTACTTATTTAGGTAGAATTGCGCCAGAGAAGAGCATTGATTTTTTAATTGAAGGGTTTAAAGATGTTACTAGCGATAGGGCGCTCCTAATGATTGTAGGAGCTGGGCCGAGTGAAGATGAATTAAAAGAACGAGTAAATCAACTAGGAATGCAAGATAAAGTTATTTTTGTTGGAAAAGTTGAAAGAGATGAAGTACCTAGTTATTATGCTGCTAGTAATGCATTTGCGAGTGCCTCTAAAACAGAAACTCAAGGAATGACATATATCGAAGCATTAGCTAGTGGGCTTTGTGTATTTGCAGCACATGATGAATGTGTAGAAGAACTAGTGTATGAAGATAAAACAGGATACTATATAGATTCACCAGAGGAATTCGCAAGAAAAGTAGATGCATTCGTACAAAAAGAGAATTCAAAAGAAACTATGCAAGAAGCTTGTGTTCAGGTAGTTCAAAAATATGATGTACATAAATTTGCTTCAAATATAGTCCAAGTTTATGAAAAAGCAATTGATGATTTTACATTCTCATATAATGTGAAAATGATTAAAACTTCAAATGACAACATGAAAATATATTTAGAAAATGAAAAAATGGAATCCCAAGAGACTCTATTAGTTTCTATTGATGATTATATGTTTTACCAAATTAAAAAAGGAAATGTAATTGAGAAATTTATCTATGATGTATTAAAAGATAAAGAGAGAATATTAACTGCAAGAATCATGTCTTATAAATACTTAAGAACTAAGGATCGTACGCGTAAAGAAATGTATGACTACTTGATTGGTTTGGAAGAAGTTTCTTTAACGATTAAAGAAGTAAATGATTTAATTGAACAATTAGAAGAAAAAGGATATATTAATGATAAAGCATATTTATTAATGAATATAGATATTTTACATCATAAAGCTTTTGGTAAAAGAAAAATCTTGAGAAAGATGGTCGAAAAAGGAATTCCATATGATGATGTAGAACATGCATTGTTGTCGATCAATGATAGTGAAGAAATGGTAATTGCTCAAAAAAAAGCTTCTAAATATATGTTGATGATTCAAAATAAATCTGTTCAAAATAAAAAACAATCAATTGTTGAAAAATTAGTAGTAGATGGATTTAATAGAACCCTTGCGAAAGAGATTGTAAATGAACTTAATTTTGAAGAAGATTATTTAAAGGAAGCACTAAATTTAGATGTGATTGTAGAAAAGGCTTATAAAAACTACAGCCGTAAGCATAAAGATTCGGTGCTTAAAAATAAAGTAATTGCGTATTGTTTAATTAAAGGTTTTTTATATGATGATATTAAGTGTGTAATTGCACAAAAGGAGAATGATTATGAAGTTGATTAATACTCTAGAAGATGGAGATAAATTAAGTATTAAGTTATTAATATCTCAAGTAAATAGAGGTGTAACAAATAAAGGTGCTCCTTATTTAAGTTTAGTCTTACAAGATAAAACAGGAGTAATGGATGCAAAGTATTGGAATGTGAAAGAAGAACTTTTAGATTTGTATAAAGCTGGGATGATTTGTGAATTCACTTGTGATATTTTATCTCACAACAAGCAATTACAAATCAGAATACAAAGTATTAACGTTTTAGAGCGTGCTAACGAAGATTTGGCAGACTTTGTAAGAAGTAGTCCGATACCTAAAAAAGTGTTGATAAATGAAATATATCAGGTAGTTAACAGTATGAATAATCATATTTATAAAACGATTACACATTCTATTTTAAAAGAAGTTGAAAGAGATTTCTTTGCTTACCCAGCAGCAAGTAGAATCCACCATGATTTTGTTGGAGGACTTGCAACTCATGTACTTGGAATGATCAAAGTAGGTCAATCACTGTGCGATTTATATCCTATGTTGGATAAAGATTTATTAATGAGTGGAATTATCTTACACGATGTTGGTAAATTAAATGAGTTAAGTGGACCGGTAATTACTGAATATACCTTAGAAGGAAAACTATTAGGGCATATATCAATGATGCAAGCCAAAGTAAACGAAACAGCGAACAAATTAAACTTTGTAGAAGAGGAAGTAACTTTGTTGAGACATATGATATTATCTCATCATGGTCAATATGAATACGGATCACCTGTGTTGCCAATGTTAGCGGAAGCAGAAATGCTGAACTATATTGATAATATAGACGCTAGAATGAATATTATTGAAAAAGCATTCGCACAAACACAAGAAGGTAGTTTCACGCCGAAATTATTTGGATTAGAAAATAGAATGATTTATAAACAAAAACAATAATGTAGAAAAATAAACGGATACATTCCCACTGAAACAGATTAATGAAATATTTAAATTTCGTAACTCTATAGAGGTGGGATTTTTTTATTTAAATATGGTAAATAAAACGATGTATAGGAATTCATACAAAAACACCACATTCATTTGAATGTGGTGTTCCATAGCATATTCTAATTATTTTTCATTTAGATTGAACAAATGATATAGGCTAGAGGGATGGTTAACTTTAACTTTTAACAACAACATGAGGAAAGGGAATTTCAATTCCTTGATGATCAAATTCTTTTTTGATTGTCATTCTTAAATCAGACAACATTTCAAATCCAGTAGTATTGTTTGATGAATACACAGTAGCTCTTAGCTCAATTGCACTATCTAAAAAGTTTGTACAAAATACATTGATGATATCTTTGTTATTTGCTATCTCTTCGCTATTTCTTATATCTAGAGATAGTGGATGTTTAGATGAACAGTCTTTTATAATTTCGATTGCTTTGTCAATATCGCTCGTATAAGAAATGGTTAGAAATAATTGATTTCCTTTTATTTGATTTTCGTTATTCACATTTTCAATCGTTACAGAATTCATTACTTGATTCGGAATAATTAAACGAGTTTTTTCAATTGTCTCAATAATGGTATGCCTTAAGTTAATATCAATAACTACTCCTCTTAAATTTTGAGATGGAATTTCGATAAAATCATTTGTGCGATAAGGTTTATAACCCATAATGAATGCACCATTAATGATATTGCTTGCTGCTTCTTGAGATGCCATCCCAATCACAATTGCAAAAAGTCCTCCGCTTGCTAATATTGAAGTAGCAATAAAACTAAATGATTGTAGTTGAGCCATGATTCCTATGACTAAAAGGACTTGGATAATGATTTTTTTATACCGCTTTATTATTTTCTCCTGCTTACTATATTTTGATTCAATTAGACGATTCAATAGTTTATTTAAAATGATTAGTATAATGATTAAAAACAAATATGATATGAGAGCAGATACTAATCCATTAACGAATATTGAATCAATTTTATTTATATATTTTTCCATTGTTTACCTACCTTTACAACATGATAATTATACACTATTCTAGTTATATAGGATATAATTATCATATATATTATGTTACAATATATGGGATATATATAAACAAATAAGGAGTATCATATGAAAAAAATTAAATTAATATTTGCATTTATGTTTGTATTTACATTATCTGCATGTGGAACAAACTATACGAGAGATACAAGTAGTGGAGAAATAAAGCAGGTTACGTATGCTGAATTAAGAGAAATGTACGAGAACGAAGAAACATTTTATGCTGTTTTTTCTCAAACTACATGTGGAGCATGTAATGAATTTAAAGAAAATGTGCTAACACCGTACACTGAGGATCACAACATTACTATCTATGAAGTGAATATCACAAATGAAGTTTCTGCACAAGCAACTTTTGATCAATTGTTTAAAGATTATGAAGAATTTAAAGGAACACCACACAGTACATTTGTTGAAGAAGGAAAAGATAAAGAACAATATGTAGGTGAAATGAGTGAAGAAGATTTTGACGATTTAGTAGTGAAGTACGAGCTAGATAAATTAGAAGAATAACGTCGATAAGTGTTTCCTTTTTCATACGGATATGTTAAAATTGTCACATCGAATGAAAAAAATTACACTTTTGTGAAAACAATCATTTATTTAAAGAAACGATTTTCACAAAATTGAAGGAGGAACTCAAATGAAAGAATTAGAAAACAATGCACTATTTTGGCAAAAGCTAGATACTATCTTTTTATCAAGTAAATTAGAGATAGATCGTCCCAAAAACAGTTGTCATTATAAATACTCAAATTTAGTGTATCCTGTAGATTACGGATATTTAAAAGATACTCGTGGTTCGGATATGCAACCGATTGATGTATTTAAAGGAACTACACCTACAATGCAAATACAGGCTGTTATTATCAGTGCTGATATATTAAAAAAAGATTGTGAAGTTAAATTGTTAATGGGATGTAATGAAGATGAGATTTATGATATCATGTTATTCTTGAATCAAACAGAATATCAAAAAGCTCTAATTGTATATAGAGGAAATGAAGTGCCAGAATGGGGAAGTAATGATTAATTTCATTACTTTTTTTTAATTATCTAGCATATAGTATGTTAGGTGAAAATATGAAAAAAATAAAATGGGTTATATTATGTACGAGTATATTAAGCATATGTATAGTAGTTGCTTTATTGATGAGGGATAAGCATGAGGTTTCTACCTATCTAATAGAGGGTGAAAATGTGATGTATGAACTTAGAGCTGAACAAATAGAGGAAGAATTATTAATAAATACAGATTTATTAGATAATTATCGTGTGATGTTTTCTGTATTTGAAAACTTAAGTGAAAAAATCTTTATTCTTCGTGTAAAACAAGGTAAAATGGATGAGGTTAAGCAGCTTGTTGATAGTTATATACAAACACTGCAATACTCGGAATCACAAATGGAACTGATTGATAACTGCATTATTTATGAAAAAGAAGATGTTTTTATGTTAGTTATTAGTAATGAAGCACAAACTATTGTAGATGAACTTAAAGTGAGGTTAGATGAATGAACGGAATGAAAAAGACTTTTAAACAATTTTTTTCTATGCATGGAAGCCTTTTTCGATATTCGTTAAGCTTTAGCATGTTGATGGCGTTATTTCCAACGTTGATTGTTGTCATTACATTATTTCAAACGCAGGTACTAGATATAAATAATGTACTCCCTATGTTGTATTTATTTTTACCTCAAGATTTACTAGAGCCGTTTATCGACTATTTATTGAATCGGGAGGAAAGTAATTTTATATCCTTAACTATTTCATTAGTAGTAGCTTGTTTCTTGGCAAGTCGTAGTTTTTATTCTCTAATGTTAATTTCTTCGAGTATGGAAGGATTTGAAACATATAAAATATTAATCAGAATAAAATCGATTGCGTTATTTGTTGTCACTGTGCTAATTTTAGGTAGTGTTGCTCTAGTTTCAACGATATTTCAATATAGTTTTTCATTAAGTGTGTTCATAGGATTGTTTATTGGACTATACTTGTTGTTTAGAATGCTAAGTTTTAAGCATAGAGGGGTAATGTATGGTATAATAGGAGCGTTGTTTTCAAGTGTATCAATTGTACTGGTAGGTAAATTATTTACTTACTTAGTAGCTAATTATATGGCGTATGAAAGTATATATGGCCCGTTAAGTAGTTTAATGACATTAGTCTTAATGATCTATATAATTAGTAATATATTATATTTCGGATATTGTCTAAACTTTGCGTATGCAATACACATAGTAGAAATAAAGTATAAAAGCATGTGGTTTTATCATTTTGGAGAACATATTATAGATTCATTTAAGAAAGTATTTAAGAGGTAATAAGATGAAATTAAGAGTAGAAAAGATGGGTATTAACGGAGAAGGTATTGGTTATGATGTAAAAAAAAGACCAGTATTTATCGAAGGTGCCTTACAGGGTGAAGAAGTAGAAGTAGAAATTACAGACAAGCAAGCTAAATATGCTAGAGCTAAACTGTTAAGAGTGCTTAAAAAAAGTAATGATCGTAGAGAACCAGAATGTAAGTTTCATAAAAAATGTGGTGCTTGTTCATTAATGCACGTAAATTATGAAAGACAATTGGAATACAAATATGATATTTTAAGACAATCGCTAATTAAATATGCACAAATCAATCCTAAGTTGATTAAACCTGTCAAGAAAAGTTCTTGTGAATATGCATATCGTAATAGTTTTAAATTGCCTTTAAAAATGGATGACGGAGAATTAACTTGTGGAATATATATGACAGGCTCAAACTTCTTTATTCCTATTGATTCATGTCCAGTACAGGAAGATGGATTAGAAGTTATACGTAATGAAATAATGAGTGTCTTAAACAAGCACAATATGAAAGACTTTGATTTTAAAGCAAAACTGGGATTGCGTACATTAATTGTTAGAGGATTCCAAGGAAGTTTCCAATGTTGTATTATTAGTGGTAATGATCGTTTCGAAGATGAAGTGGTGAATGAATTAATGGCAATTGAAGGATTAGATTCTTTATGGCAAAGTGTTCATTTAAATAAATTTATGGTTGAACCATATGGTAAAGTGATGGTACATTTAGGTGGAAATCGTTCTCTACCATTTAAACATAGAGGATTAAATTTAAACTTATCTGTAAAATCATTCTTTCAATTAAATACAAAACAAGCGGAAACTTTATACCAAGTAGTTGAAGGTATGGTAAGTGATGACAATGAATTTATTGTTGAAGCATATAGTGGAATTGGAGCTATATCTTTGTCTTTACATAAGAAGGCAAAAGAAATTATTGGGATTGAAGAAGTAAATGATGCAGTTAGTAATGCAAATCAAAATGCACAACGTAATCATATTGATAATGTTAAATTTGTATGCGGTGATGCTGCTGAGAAATTAATGCAGTATTCTAAACGTAAACAAGTAGATGTACTAATAGTAGATCCACCAAGAACAGGTTTAGATGAGCCTATGTTAGCTTGTATATTAAGAAGTAGAATGAAATCTATTGTTTATGTATCAAGTAATCCAGCAACGTTAGCTAAAAATCTATCAGTGTTGAGTAAAGATTATATAGTAGAAAAAATTGTACCAGTAGATATGTTCGCTCATACATCTCATATTCAAACAGTTACATTATTAAAACGTAAAAGATAATATTAAAATAAACAAGTTTGTGTAAAAGCAGGCTTGTTTTTTGTTTTAGTTTTCGATTATATTGGTGCTAAGCATATCGATAAAACATGTCCGTAGTTTATAGAAGAAAATAGTGTATTTACAACTGTTTGGATTGTTCTTTAGATAACATTGGATGGGTTAATAAGGCTTGATTTAAAATAGTGTTGGTTAACATAATCGAACATTCGCTTTGATAAATAGGTAGAGATAAAAGGAAGATGTAAAGGTAAGAGATACTTAATAGATTTGATTTAGTAGTATAAGGAATACTATTGTTCATATAGAGGATTCGTCTAATAGGAATTTCTTATAAATAAGGATGTAGCCTTTTTTTTATTTAGATTACACAGAATATGAATGCAAAGACAAGTCACAAAGATTTGTCTTTTTTTTATTCAGATGTCTACTTATTTTACAGAGTTTGTTAATGTTAAACTGCACTTTATTACGACCTATATGTAAGTCTTGAAGGTTTTCGTTCGTCATGCAATCACTAATTATTTTAGGAGTATTATAGTGTATAGTCAATAAATGAATAACGAGTAGGAAATAAAATTCTTGCTATGGTGGAAAGAGAGGGTTTTATATGAATTTAATTAATAAAGAGAATATTCCGTATTTAATTGCGGCAATTGCTGGTGTATTATTGTTGACATTTGTTGTGGGGTTTACAGAAAGTAATAATGAGAAGGTGAATCAAACGAATGAACAAGTGTGGGATAAAATTGATGAACAAATCCCGTCCTAACTATATTTAATTGATGGTACATATCTATGAAAATGAATAATAGTGTCCTATCGCTATGCTTCTGTATCACTATATATTTTAGTGTGTACTCTTCTGTCTTGTTGTTTAGCTGTATGCCTCTAAAATATGAAGCTAAACATTTAGGGGTAGTTAGTGAAATTAGGCAAAGCAATTACGATGTCCATGTAATGGAATCACTACAAGATGAACATATAGTGATTCAAAAAGAGACACCGTATGTGTATAAGGTATTGAGTTCAAATGAGGTTCGTATCCCTTTTGTGAACTATAGGAAAGAGAAAGAAAGTGTATCTTATCTATATGCTGGAGATATTCAATGAAACATGTAGTCTATGGAAGTATCATGTTTCTTTGTACCTTGATTATTGTGTTGATTTTATCTATGGCAAATACGAATACAATTAAATTACAGGAGTTACATCGAATTGCGAATATATCGGTTAATAATTTGGGAGTGTATTTATTGAGGGACTCAATCGAGGGTGATTTTAATTATGAGGAAGTAAAGGATTTGATAGCGGTTGATATTCAGGGGATTTCATCAACTGGTGATGTAAGTGCGAGTATATTGGTATGTGATGAAATAAATAAGGTCATTAAGGTTCGCTATGTGTTCTCGTGGACACAGGTGAATGATGCGATAAAAACATATGAAGTGACACGTACGGTGATGCTTGATGAATATATATAGGAGGTAGTAATGAGTTATGATAAGACATTAATAGATTTTAAGAAATTACAGTCGTATGTAGATGATGTGGAGATTAGTGATATAAAATGTAATTCCAAAAGCATTTGGATAAAACATATTAGTAAGGGTGCAAGTTGTTTGGATTTTAATTTAAATCAAAAAGAAATAGAAGTAATTGCGAGGCAAATAGCAAATCAAGTAGATGCGGTATTTAATGAAGTAGATCCGGTCATAGAAGCTGACTATGCTGATTTAAGGGTTCAAATACTGCATCATAGTGTGAGTCCTAGTGGAATGAATATGACGATTAGAAAGACTCCGTTTAACATGAGAATAGATGCAAGTAAAGTAGCTAAAAATAAATATTGTACAGCTATGGTGATGGAGTTAATAAAAAATAGTGTAAAGCAAAAAATGGGAATTGTTAATTGTGGAGAAACGGGTAGTGGTAAGACAGAACTAATGAAGCTAGAAAATTCTTTTATTCCTGCATATCAAGGAATTGTTACAATAGAGGATACGAGTGAATTACACTTGTCTACGCTGTTTAAGGATAGAAATATAATTGAATTAAAAACGAATGGTAGTTTCTTCGATTTTGATATGGCGAATAGAAGTACTATGAGGATGGATCCAGATTGGGTGGAACTAAGTGAAGCTAGAGGTGTTGAAATTGAGAAGTTAATGTTTTGTCGAAGTGTTGGACATGGTATTTTAACAACAATACATATGTTGAATTCGACCTCTTTGGCACAACGTATTATGAATATGTTTGATCCCTTAAGAAGACCGAGTGATCAAGTATTGACAGATATGGTCTTTGATTATTTTGATATAGTCATTCATATATGTTGTGAGTACGATTTACGCTCTACACAACGATTTATTGATGAAATTAGTATCTACGAAAGAGTGGATCAAAAAAATGTCTTAACGACAGTTTATAAAGCAAATAAGGGATTAAAAAATGTACAATATTGTATGTTGCCAACATCTTTTTCGAATCGATTAGACAAAAAAGTGGTAGCTAGTTGGAATGCGTTATGCAAATAATAAAAAACTTAGATATCTCGAGTATGGGAAGGATGTATATAAAGTATGCTTGTTTATTTTTATTATTTACTTATTTATTTATGTTAGATACAAATAAAATAGTAATAGTGTTGGTGTTTTTACTATTCACAATTCCCATTCATTTGTATTGTGAAGCAGTCTATAAGAAAGAAAAAACTAGATTTGAAGAATTCACCCTTTACTTGAACTATATCGTACTGAATTATAAAATTTCAGGAAAAGTAAGAAAAGCTTTACTAGATACAAGAGGGGTATTTTCAAAAGATAGTGAGATGTATAAATGTATATTACAAGCGATAGCATGTATTGATGAAGACTGTGACTTAGAAGTTGCACTTAAAACAATAGAGAGGTCATACTACAATTCATATATTGCTCAAATTCATCAGTATATGGTAATGGGTGAGACAACAGTGGGAACAGCAGTGTATACTGCACTATCACAGGTAAATGTGAAAGCGTGGAAGTTAAATGTCGAACTTCTTCAAAATAATAAACAAAAAATAAGAAAGTATAACTTTAGATATGCGATAGTTGCGCTAACAACAGCATACTTACCGTTACCTTTTTTAAGTGATTTTTTTGAATCTATTAAAAGTGATGACATGTATCAAATAGGTACTTTAATATTTTTTATATTATTTATATGTGTATTTGCTTATATCCCTTTTATATTAGTAAATAAATGGATCGATGAAAAGGAGTGATATCGTGACAACGAAAGAAAAATTACTATACATTCTTGAAGAGCGTTTTGTTAAAGATAATACGTATCTATTAAAAGACAGTGAATATAACTTTATGAAGCAACGGATAATATTGGCAACAGCTTGTGGTGTTCTAATGTCCGCTATTACGTTTTTCCTGAATTCAAGATATTGCTTAGTGGTTGGTATGATAACGCTTTGTGTTATTTATAAGTTTCCGCTTTATTTATTGATGAAGTATAAGAAACAAAGACAAAATCAAGTGAACGGGGCTTTTCTAATTTGGATTCTACAATTAGAAGCACTAGTGTTATCAAACAATATTTCAAATTCTATAAAAAAAAGTATTCGTTATTGTCCTGGCGTTTTGCAAGAAGAAGTAAGAGTACTTTCGAAAAAAGTTGAAAAAGAACCGACGAATAAAAATCATTATTTGGATTTTGCACCACATTATCAGACAATGGATATGAATGAAGTGATGTTATCCTTGTATCAGTTTAACTTCGCTAAAAAGGAAGACCTTGCATATGATTTTGCATTGATACATCATAGAATTGATAAACTTAAACTCTATGAGCAAGAAACGAATTATCGAATACAATCTGATAATTGGGGATTAATCTTAATGTGTTGCCCTATCTTAGGGATGATATGGAGTATGTTTTTCTGTATTCAATTGAATGAGATTATCTTTAATATGATTTAGTGAAAGGGTGGATTTTGATGAGAAAAATAATATTGTTAATGAGTACGATATGTTTTGGTTTTCTTGCGTATTCAGTTGTATGTGCAGCTCAAGTAATTGAAGAAGAGGTTGGTAGATCTAATACAGGCAGTTACTTAGGTGGAGAGTTTTATGAATATATGACAAAGGAATTAGTTTACGAAAATGAAGATGACTTGTATGTAGATTATGTAGTGCGTTACTATATTACCCATGATGGAGGTGGAGGATATGCCTATCAAAGTGGTGCAGTAGAGTTATTTGTAAATGATGAATATATTACTACTTTCGATTCTCGTATCAATGAGGTGATTCGTGGTGAAGTATTGTTGTGTGGAGAAAAAACAATAACTATTAGTAAAGGAGAGTCTCATAAAGTAGAACTAAGAGATGCATCTACCTCGGCGGACACTTCCATAAATGTGGAAGGTGATATATTTCATGGAGTTCCTAATTACCAAGTAGATTTTTATGATGGTTATAGCACGTTGCTGAAATCAGAAATGGTGTTACGTAATTTGAGCGCAACTCAACCTGAAGTACCGACGAAGGAAGGGTATATATTTCAAGGATGGAATTTAGATTTTACTAGGGTAATAAGCGACCTACAGGTGAATGCACTTTGGGTAAGTGTACCACAAGTGTTTGTATACGATCGCTACTTTATTGTTGGTGAAGAAATAAGTAATAGTGAAATCAAATCAAAAATATACGGTATTGATGAGTATCAAGAAGAACAAGTAGAAGGAATAGTGTATAAGGGATTGGAGATGATAGATAATTCAAAAGAAGGGGTTCATAAGATTGAAGTTACCTATACCACTAAACTAGGAAATTTAGCGGAAGATATATTTTATGTGCATATTGCGCAAGTAGGGGGAAATAATTTGGTAAGACAAATATCAGAAGAAAGTGTATCTACAATAAGTGATTCGAGTGTGTGGAAAGTAAAGGTGCATGAATTGTTAGAAATAATTCAATCGAATACAGTAATTGATAAATTATTTGTAGAAAATATATAAGGAGGTAGAAGTGTGGATCAGGTACAAATCGAAGTGTTGGAAACAATAGTGGCGATGATAATGATGTTAACTAGTTTTCGATGTATTATGTCTATATTTATAGGTATTTAATATGGATATGGTGATGAAAGAAATCATCGCTTGGGTCCTAAGTGTGATTGCGTGTGTGAGTGTAAGTATACTCATATTTAGTTTTTCAATAAATGAATTTCTAATCAAAATAATTGAAAGTTGGTGCTAACTATAGATCTATTAAACAAAACGTTTATTCCGTATATCATAGGTATTTTCGTTGTTAGTGCTTCTTTGTTTGTTTTTTTAGATTATGTTGGAAGTCTCCATGTGCATGCAGATCAAATGCTTGAAACTTCCAATGTGAAACATTTCGAAACAGAAGAATTACGGCAGCTAATAGGAATGGATAAAAAAGCATACCTAGAGAATGATGTTATTCGCATGAAATTAGGAGATGAACAAGAATTGAAATCACTTGTTGATGTGAGAAGATATGATGGAAGCAAAATAAATGAGAATCAATTACTATTTTTAACTGATTTAACCAATGAAGTGGGCTATCACTTGATTTATATTAAGGTGGTCGATGAAAATGGATATGTTTCGATATTAAAAATGATTGTTATTTTGGAAGGTGAAAGTACATGAAACACTTTTACACGTTTATGATCACAAGTTTTTGTATTACTATAATGTTGTTGAGCGCACTTACTTTGTATCGTGCACACGAAAACATTGTGGATGCGAACTCCACTTTTGAAAACTTTGTTGAGATATATCAAGCTAGTTATTATCGAGAAGAAGTGATTGTGGCATTTAATGATAGTGATTATGTTTTTGATGTCGAGCTTAAAGGGGAAAAACAAGTGATTTTAATGAGTTATAAAATTAAGGTATTAGGGAATACGTTAGATAAACAAATAAAAGCAGAACTATTGGTTAAACCTTAGTTCTGCTTTTATTTTCTTATCTAAATAAAAAAAGTCTTTTTCAAGACTTTACTTTTTTACTGGCGGTCCAGATGGGACTCGAACCCACGATCTCCTCCGTGACAGGGAGGCATGTTAACCACTACACCACTGGACCATACATTTTTTTATCAGCGCCGCTGACATGTATAATAATATCACTTTTTTCAACATTTTGCAAGACAATTTTAGATTTTTTTTATTTTTTTTATTTGGAGCAGATGAGGAGAATCGAACTCCCGTATCAACCTTGGCAAGGTTGTGTTCTACCATTAAACTACATCTGCAAAATAAATGGCGGAGTAGGAGAGATTTGAACTCTCGCGCCAGTTACCCGACCTATACCCTTAGCAGGGGCACCTCTTCAGCCACTTGAGTACTACTCCATTTAACTTGCCTTAATATAATAGCATATAGGCCATTATATGGCAAGTTATTTAATGCATAAAATAAAAAACTATAAATGTAGACTTACCTTCAATGCCTTATCTATGAGAGAAACGGTGGTATTCTCTAAACTACAAATACGTTGCTGCAATCTACTCTTATCTATTGTTCGAATTTGTTCGAGTAAAATCATTGATACATAATTTAAATGTTCACTTGTGAAGATGACATGAGTAGGAATAGGAGGCTTGCTCATTTTCTTTGAGATAGGAGCAACGATTATCGTATTCGAATATCGGTTTCCTTTATCATTTTGAATAACAACAACAGGTCTTACACCACCTTGTTCACTACCGATGACCGGTGATAAATTGCAATAATAAACATCGCCTCTTTTAATCATTATTTCATCACAACAACTTGGATACTGGTTAACACATCGATCATCTCTTCCATCGTAAGGTCGTCAGAGTATATGGTATATTCAATATTGTCTTTCACTATTGTTAAATGCTCTCCATCGTAAAACCCGAAATCTGTAATTGTATCAACAAAAGATCCAGACATAATTACTGTTTGTGTTTCTTCAGGAGTTTCTAAGATTTTTTGTACAATACTAAAATTACGATCTCCACTATACGTTAAAATGTGTTTTGTTGCACCATTTACATCTACGCTATTTGAACTATCTAAAGCAGAATCATAAATTTGCATAGGGTATAAAGGTAAATCTAATTCACTAACAGAATTTGTAGAAACTTGACTTTTTAAATTGCTAGGAACTTCAAATACAGCATCATCAATATCGTTATTGTATTTTACTGTTTTAAATTTTAATGACAACTGTACCACATCATCTGTATTACATATTTTAATTTCTTTTATTTTTCCATCATTATCAAAAAACATTTCTTGAACATTATACGCACTGTTGTTTGGGTAGTTAACCTCACTTACTATGTGTACTTCATCATTTTTAGTACTAATAGTTACATCCTCTTGGTTCGCAATTTGCACCATAGATTGAATTAAGTATGGTTTTAAACTATTTAATGGCCAATCCCCCTCAAATTTAAATATTTGATTTAATGTAGGAGTAATGACATAAACTCCATCGGAATTTCTAAGTATATCTTGAGTTTGATTCATTGCTTTATCTGTAATACTAACCTTGAAGTATTCTTCTTTATCTACTTTTGCATAATCGACACTGACTTCATAGGCATCGACTTCTTCCTTATTTGTGATTTCCATATCTGCAACTAATTGATATGAATCTAAATCATCTAATAAGTTTTTAACATTCTCGCTGCTATCTTCTTTGTTAAATGCGAATACAGCACATCCTATTATTAAGCATGCAACAAGAGCTGCTATTATTAATTTCTTTTTCAAATTAACCTCACTTTCTCTTTAATTTATGCGAAATGATGTTTATTCATTCCTAAAGCAGTGAAAAAGAATGAAATTTTAGCCAATCTATTCTTTTTCATGAAGTTATAAGATGTCGTTAATTAATAATTTGTACTCACAACATGAAATATTGATGTCATAGTATAGTGTCGCATAGGTGCTTAAAATATTTTTACTTTATATTGACAATAAACTTTAAATCCATTAATATGAATATATGAACACTCGTTCATATATAGGAGAAAGTTATGTATTTAAATCAACCAATTATAAAATCGAATAAAATGCAGGATAATAAAGAGAATAAAAAAGAAATCATAAAACAAGTATATATACTAGAAAATTTACACTGTGCTAATTGCGCAGCGAAGATGGAACGTAAAATAAATGAATTAGACGAAGTTGCTAAAGTATCGATTGTGACAACTACTAAAAAAATGTACATTGAAAGTTATTCACAAGAAGATTTTATTTCTAAGTTGCAAGATATCTGCACTAAGATAGAATCAAATGTAGTGGTAACAAAAGATGGCGGTGTAAAAAAATATACCTTCAGTATAGATAAATTAAATTGTGCCCATTGTGCTGGTAAGATTGAAGAGAAATTCAATACACTGGATGGGATTATACAGGCAAATTTAGTATTCACAACTAAACGTTTGCTGATAAGTGCTAGTGAGGCACCTGATTTAGCTATGCTGAATCAGGTGGCTGATCATATAGAAAAAGGTGTAGTTATTAAAAAAATAAATACAAAGTCCGAAGTGATAGAAGTAAAAGACAATGAAACAACTTATATAGTTGTAGGAATGGTTCTGTTTTTCTTAGCTATTATCATAACGCATGTATTTAATTATAGTGAAGATCACATCGTAGTTATATCGCTGTACTTAGTTGCCTATTTGATATTAGGTACTAAGGTATTGTTGAAAGCATTCAGTAACATGAGAAAGGGTCAAGTATTTGATGAACATTTTTTAATGTCTATCGCAACATTGGGAGCCCTTTTGATTGGGGAGTTTTCTGAAGCGGTTGGAGTGATGTTATTTTTCAGGGTGGGAAGTCGTTTTGAACATGTAGCTGTGGAGAAAAGCCGTAAGCAAATTATGGATACCATTGATTTACGTGAAGATATTACCCATGTGAATAAAAACGGAAAAATCATTGATATGGCTAGTGAAGATGTCAAAGTAAATGACTTAATTGTCGTGAAAGTAGGGGAACGTATCCCATTAGATGCAATCGTTGTAGAAGGAGTTAGTTATGTAGATACTTCAACAATTAATGGAGAACCACTACCTATCAAGGTGCGTCCGAATGATAAGGTATACTCAGGGTACTTAAATACAAGTGCTATGATGACATTAAGAGTAGAAAAAGTATTGTCTGAATCTATGGTTACTAAAATATTAAACGCTGTTGAAAATGCAGCAGCGAGCAAGCCGAAAATAGATCATTTTATTACTCGATTTGCTAGAGTATATACACCAATCGTTGTTGTTGTTGCATTATTTACAGCCGTTGCAATGCCACTTATTTTAAGTGAACCTATGTATCCTTGGGTGTATACAGCACTTAGTTTCCTAGTAATGTCTTGTCCTTGTGCATTAATCCTAAGTGTGCCGTTGGCTTACTACTGTGGAATAGGTGCGTTAAGTAAACAAAAAATATTGTGTAAAGGGGGTTCGGTACTCGAATCTTTAGCAGCTATTAAAATTGTAATTATGGATAAAACCGGAACTATTAGTAAAGGTGAATTTGTTGTACAAAAAATAGAAACACACAATAACTATACAGAAGAAGATATGTTGTCACTAGTGTATGAATTAGAAAAAAATTCAAACCATCCGATCGCTAAAAGTGTAGTAAACTATATCGAAACGAAGTCTATCATTAAAAAAGAGACAAGTAAGATACAAGAAGTATCAGGAAAAGGAATGAAGGCGCTTATTGATAATAAAGTAGTATTAGTTGGAAATAACAAATTAATGCAAGAACATAATATCCCTTTTATGAGTTCTTCTACTAATGTTGAAACTGAAGTGTTTGTTGCATATGATGGAAACTTTGTTGGATGTGTGTTAATTTCCGATACAATTAAAGAAGAAGCAACACAGGCAATAGATGATATGCACAAGTTGAATTTAAAAACAGCGATGCTAAGTGGAGATCGCTATGAGAGTGCTAACCATACAGCGCAATTAACGCATATTCAAACAGTAAGAGCAGAGTTGTTACCAAATCAAAAATTTGAAGAAATGGAAAAATTAAGAGATGAACACGGGTCATGTCTATTTGTTGGAGATGGAATTAATGATTCTATTGTATTGGCTGGTGCTAATGTAGGTGCAGCAATGGGTAGTGGTAGTGATGCAGCAATTGATGTTGCAGATGTAGTGTTTATGAATTCTAACTTAGATGCAATTAATAAAAGTATACGAATCTCTAAAACAACAACAGCAATAGCTAAACAAAATGTGGTTGGTGCATTATCTATTAAAATTATAGTAATGATACTAGGAGTAACTGGTATCTATTCAAATATGTGGCTAGCGGTATTTGCGGATACCGGGGTAGCATTTATTTGTATATTAAATTCAATACGTATTTTATATCGTAAATAAAAAGACATTATCATAAAATTGATAATGTCATAAAATAAATAACTGGAATAAGAAGGGCAGGTAACATATTTAACGTTTTAAATTGCTTGATTTCTAGGATTGATAGTCCAGAGGCTAGAATAAGGATTCCTCCAATAATAGATAATTCGCACATCATTGCTTCACTAATGAAAGGCTCTAGATAACTAGCAAACAGGTAGATACTTCCTTGCCATACAAGTAACATAGGAGCTGATAAAGCAATTCCTATCCCATAGGTAGATGCCAAAACACTACTTGTTACTAAATCAAGAGTAGCATTCGTATACAAATAAGAATGATCTGCGTATAGGGCACTCTGAATAGGTCCTAAGATAGATAATGAACCGATACAAAATAACAAGAAGGCAGTAGTAAGTCCTTGTGCTAATGAACTACTCATCTTTTTATTCATTTTTTGATTTACTCTGTAGTCAATTTTGAGTATTGTACCGATTAAACTACCTAAGGCTAATGAAACGATAAATAATACCGGTACATTTGAATTCGGCATATTTGCGGAGATAGAATGAATCCCGATTGCTAATGCAGATAACCCCATGGCATTAAATAATGTTTTTTGAACAGCGGGAGGAAGTGCTCTTTTTAAGCAACTACCGATGATACATCCAATTAAAATACATGCCGCATTCGCAAAAGTTCCGATCATAATTGACTCCTTTTTCTCTTGTCTTATTATAGCATATCGTGTCAATAGCTACTTCATTTGTACGGAGATGAAACCGGTGTAATAAAATGTCAAATATAAAAATTGTATTTTTTAGAAAAGTAGGCAAGTAAGGGCTATGCAAAATGAAAAAGAGCAAGATTCGCAAGGTATACTATGTTTGTCATGCTGAGCAATAAGCGTGAAATTCCTATCTTGAACCTGCAGTGACGCAGGTTTTTTTATGAGAAAACACCTCTTCAAATGATATGATGCTTATCGAGTAGACACTCAAAAATAATCAAAAAGAAACAATTG
>CAMQRS010000024.1 GCA_947036815.1 uncultured Erysipelotrichaceae bacterium | reverse complement strand
ATTCATTATAAGTACTCATCCTTTGATTTACATGTATTAGTTAAATTAAAATTACATACGCAATGAATTATCTGATTTTAACCATTATAAATTGTTATATCAGTACGGTTTCGTAATTTCCAAAGTTTCACAAGAGATTTTCCCCCTTATTTACATCTTAAATATAATGTGTTTCAAGTGCTACAAATAGCTACAAGTCAGATAAACTCATAATATTTTTATATCAGCAATTTCCGTATCACTATCCCATATTTCATTCGTTACAATTAAACATGAGGTAATTAATAAAGTGATGATCACAGAATTTACCGGAAGTAACTTGCTAAATGTATTAATACATTGTCGACTATAAGACATCTTTTAGTCCATTAAAAATTTATAACCAACTTCTTAAACAAATCATCAAGCATTACAGAATATAATGTATCGAAGAAATTTAATCTTTAATATTTAATCTTTAATCTTTAATCTTTAATCTTTACACCTAATAAGGTAGATAATTCAGCAGCTTGAAGACGGTTCACTTTAAGATTTTTTAATTCATTGAAACTAGCTGATAAGATAGGAAAAATAAATTCATCATTAGAAAAATCCAACTCTTTCAGTGATGTTTTAAAAAAATTAGTTTTTATGATTTTACATTGATTTGTTTTAAATTTTTTAAATTTAACTTCACTAAAGCTAGCTTCGCTAAAATCACAGTCCGTTGCTTTAACATTCTCAATCAGACTATTATTAAATGTTGCATACGTAAATACGCATCCTTCTAAATCACAACTTTTAAATATATTTTCTATAAAACTTGATCCCATGAATTTTGTGGATAAAAATATACAATTTTTGAAATATGATTGCGTTAAATCAGAATTAGAAAAATCACAATCTATAAATTTCACCCCAATAAAAGATGATTTAGAAAAATCGCGACTTACAAAATTTATTTTTTTGAAAATCAAATTCTTACAATCAAGTTTACAAAAACTAATTGCTTCGTACCTATCCATACAAAATTCAAGTGATTCAACTAAGTAATCATACTCTTCTGCACTATTGTAAACATCAATAAATTTCATGGTATCTCTCTCTTTCTATTTTATATACAAAAGTTATGTATATATTCAAACACATTACTAACAAAACAATTACGCTATCCACTATTCACATTTAACTCGTATTATGTTTAAACATCGTTCATAGTTTGTTATGTCTATGCTCGACCCTTGCGCTTAAAGATTGTATAAATATCTATTTTATATAAGAGGTATTTATACTCTTCGAATCATTAGCTTCTATTGCATATCAGTCCATCGGATTATACATACGGTTGTATCATATTCCTATTCATAATTCATTCGATCTTTATACTAAGTATCTATTAAAAATAACACCCTAAGGTGTTATTTAACAATGATAAGTTTTGCTACATTCACAAGCAATCCACCAACTGCATTCCCTAAACTAACGACAAGTACTGCCATCAATGCGTGCGCTGACCATGCCGAAGCTAGTGTGAAGTAAAACATATTTGCGATACTATGTTCAAATCCTAATAATAAGAATACCATCACACATAAGAATAAACCAACATAACCACCAACACTATTTTGTGTATTTTGTGTACACTTAAATGATTCAGCTGCAATATACATCATCAACCCACAAAAGATACCTAAGATGAATATACTAACGAATCCATCCGTTGTTTTCACTTCTGAATAATGTTGTGCATTTTCTATTACATCTGTTGTTGTTACTAGACGTGTTGCTTTTACTAAGAAAGCAGTCCCCACTGTCCCAAGAAAGTTTCCTAGCCAAATAACTATAATTTTCACTATATTTTTATCATCAAGTAAATATCCAACTTTACCAGTATATAAATAAAAATCTAATGTGTAAATTGTAAATAATCCAATTGTAAATAACATTGCTCCTATGTAATGATTTTCTATTGTAAGATATGCACATGCCCCCATCGCAATCATTAACCCTGCTAATATTGCTTTTGTAAATACTGAGATATAAGTTTTCATAAAGAATTCTCCTTTTAAATAATTAACCTTTTGATTATATCACAGTCATTTTCTTTTTTATATAATAATTCAAAAGATTTATAGGATTTTATACAAAAGAAATACTACTTATATCCTTTAATAGAATTACTTTATTCACAATTTGGATACTTTTTTTATACTCTAAATCAATCTTCGCTACTAATCCTTCCAATTGTACATACTCGTCGATATCATAATATATGATTTGTACCATCATTCCACTTCTTACCTCATGAATTCGTGTATTTAATTCGATTAAGCTATCTTCCATTAATATTTTACGATTTACCACAATACGTTCTTTTTTCTTCAACTGTTCTCTAAATCCTTTAAGTGCATCAAAAGATAAAAATTGAGCCGCTCTTTTCGATGTATCCTTATTTTGCATTATGTCCTCCAATTAACTTATTACGTTTTCTCGCTGTTGCTTTCTCTTGTACATTCATACCCTTCAAGATAGCATTCTTTCCATACTTAGCCTTGATATCGAGTATTGTATTTTGTAAATCTTTTTCTTTTTTCTGTTCATCAAAGTCAGTAAATAATGTAAACGTTTCTTTTGATTCATCAACAACATCCCCAAATGTAATTGAGATACTTCGTATATAATGATACGGATTTGTCGTTTCTTCAAATAAAGCAATAAACTCTTTTTTTAATAATTGATGTGAGTTTGTAGTTTGAGATAATTTACGTTGTCCACCACTAGTGGCAATTACTTCTTTAGAGTAACCCACTTTAAGTGAAATGCGATTTGTTACTACCTGCTGTTTAATGAGCTGTAATACATTCAATTCAATCATTTCTTTCAATACGATAAATGCCTCTTCATAGGTATAATCTTCAAATAGGATTTGACTATTACTAATGGACGTTGCCTTCGAGCGATATTGTTTAATATCTAATATTGTAGTACATTCTTTCCCAAACGAATGATCAATCAAGTATTGTCCAACAACCCCAAACTCTTTTAATATTACTTGAGGTGGACAGTGTGCTACCTCATACATCGTCTCTATTCCATACTTATATAACCGTTGTTGTTTCCCTCTACCTATTTGCCAGAAATCGGTAATCGGCTTATGATGCCACAGCTCTTTCTTATACAGTTCTTCATCTAAATATGCAATATTATTAGTTGCATGCTTTGCTTTTATATCCAATGCAATTTTAGCTAAATATAAATTAGTACCTATCCCTGCACTTGATTTAATATGAAGAGTGTTATGGATGTCTCGCATGATCATCAGTGCTATTTCACTAGCGCATTTATGATACAAACTTACATAATTAGTAACATCTAAAAAAGCTTCATCAATTGAATAAATATGAATATCTTCCTTTGCTACATACTTTAAATAGATAGCATATACTTCTGATGCATAGTGCATATATACACTCATTCGAGGTTTCGCTATAATATAGGATACTTCATTTGGTATCTCATACACACGACATCTATTTTTAATTCCCATTGCTTTTAATTTGGGAGAGATAGCTAATGTGATTGCCCCTGGACCTCTTGTTTCATCAGCAACAACCAAACATGTATCATCAGGATTCAACTTTCGTTCTACACATTCTACCGAAGCATAAAAAGTTTTTAAGTCTATGCACAAGTATTCTTTTTTCATTTGTATCACCTATCTTAGTGTTTTCTAAAAACTTGTTTTTATTCTAATTGTTATACGATATATACAGTATAAGGCATATCTACACAAATAGATAAAAAAAATCATTGATTTAGATTTCTCTTTCAATGATTCCTATTAAGCTATCGACAAATGCATCATCTTGTTCGCGAGTTCGCTTTGATGCATTTTTCATTTTCACTTTCATTTTGCGTAGTTTCTTAGACTCTTGACGCTTGGTAAGTAATTCATTCATATTCAATGATGTATACTCTAATCCATTTTGGCTTAACACAAATGCTTGTTTAGCTAAGCACATACTTGCTAACCCATAATCTTGAGTGACTACAATATCTTTTTTTTGAATACGATTCACTAATCCAAAATCAACGCTGTCTGCACCCTTAGGAAAAGTGATTGTTTCCACTCCTTCATAATCGTATACATGACTTGTATCACATAAGATGCAACAAGGTATGTTATATTCTTTTGCCACTAGGATAGTTTCATATACAACAGGACAACCGTCTCCATCAATTAAAATTTTCATATTACTCCTTCACTAGTAACTTATCGTGTAATTGGTCTACACACACTGCCCCAAAGGGAGCAGTAATCAAGATTGCTAATACAGCTAACATCAATACTTCTTCTCCACATTCCAATCCCATTTGTAAGGGAATTGAACCTATCGCTGCTTGTACTGTAGCTTTCGGTGTATATGCAAGCATACAAAACACTCTTTCTTTGGCTATTAAAGGTGTTTTAATTAAACTGATAAAGACACCAGCCATTCTAAATATCATCGCAAATAGAATCACAATAACGCCAACAATTCCTGCAGCTAACATATATTTGACATCAACACTGACTCCAACTAAGACAAACAACATAACTTCTGCAGGTAGCCATAGTTTATTATATTTAAGTGATAAACGAACAGCTAGTTCATCATATTGTTGCTTCAAGGTAATTCCCATACTCATAATTGCCAATAATGCTGAAACAGATACATAGCTAGCAACTTGATGCTCTAGTTCCAACAATAAGAAGGAAACACTTAAAACTACAAGTACTTTAATTGTATCTCTCATATGTACTTTCTTAAAGAAATAAGCAATGATAACACCACTCACTACTCCTAATACAACTCCTAATATAATAGATACCGGAATTTGTAAGACACTACTCACATCCATATTCCCAGTTGTTAGTAATCCACAAAATGCGGTGAATAATACAATGACATATACATCATCTACTGAAGCTCCTGCAACTACTAGTTGTGGAATACTTTTTTTAGTTCCATACCCTTCTTCCATTAACTTAATCATTCTAGGTACAACAACGGCTGGTGAAACTGCAGCTAGTACACTACCCATCAGTGCAGCTTCTAATAAACTAACTCCTAACAGTGGTGGAGCAATAATCATAACTCCAATTATTTCTAAGGTAGCAGGGACAAAACACATCAATAATGCTGGTCTTCCTACTTTTTGTAAATCCTTAATATTTAATGACAATCCAGCTCTCGTAAGTATAATAACCAAGGCTATTTCTCTAATATCTGCTGAAATATTTAAGATGCTAGGATCCAGTAAATTCAGTGCATAAGGACTTAAAATCATCCCCGTAATAATCATTCCTAGTAAACCAGGTAGTTTACAACGATTAAAGATACTTCCTAACAGTAGTCCTAACAATAAGATAAGTGCAATACTAGTTAACATAATAACCCTCCTTCATAAAAAAAGCTGATAGCTCCGCCTTGTGGCAGAAGTCATCAGCAAAATTTGCAGTTTTAGCATAACGCTAAGGGAGACATTCATTCCCTTTAATACATCAAAAGTATATACCTATCAAAGAGTGATGTCAATACTGCGATATAACTAAACGAACATCGCTATTATTTACTATGATAAGCGAAACGTATTGTTTATGTATGTAACTGTTTCTTTCATCATATGATTTGAACTTGCAGTACGATGAAAAAACAATCTATTCCACAATTAAGTTAGTAAAGGCAAAAGTACGACAATCCACTAATCCTTTATTCGTTAATCGAATATCAGGTAAACATGCTAACGGAATTAAAGCCATTGTCATAAATGGAGAAGGCATTGTACATCCCAGTTGTTCCCATGATTTTTCCAATGACTCTACTTTCTCAGAAAGACTAATTGCATCCTCTTGTGACATAATTCCAGCAATTGGTAGTGCAACATGTCCCAGTACTTTTCCACCTTGTACAGCAACCATACCACCTTTAGATTCAATTAATGTATTTGCTGCTAATGCCATATCTTCATCATTTGATCCAACCACTAATAAATTATGTGCATCATGAGCTACGGTAGAAGCCATGGCACCATGTTGGATACCGAATCCTTTCACAAATCCTTGTCCAAACAATCCAGTCGCATGATGTCTTTCAAACACTTGTACTTTCAATACATCTTGTGTAGGATCAGATGATAAGCTACCATTATTTGCTTGTAAGTTTGCGAATACTTCTGTATTACTAACTCTTCCAGCTCCTACTTCCATTACTCTCACTGTTGCTTCTGTTTTTCCATTACTAGATATATCAAATATATCTGCTGTAATAGTTTGTTTTACATGCACGCTATCTTTTGTCCATGCTGGATATTCATAATGAGGAATATTTACGGTAAGCTTTCCATTCTCACTAACTAAGGTTCCATCAACCCATGTGTTAAGAACTTTAAATTCTTTTAAATCGTCTAATAATACGATATCTGCACACTTACCTGGGGCAATACTTCCCATATCATGTTCCAATTGGAAACATGTAGCAGCATTAATCGTTACCATTTGTATCGCTTCTATTGGATCAATTCCATATGCTACTGCTTTCTTAAGAATATGATTTAAATGACCATCACTAATTAATGTATTGGGATGTGTATCATCTGAAATTAAGCAAGCATAACGGCTATCTACTTTATGTTCTGTGATTGCTGCTGCTAAATTTTTTAAGTCTTTCCATGCTGAACCTTCTCTAAATAATGCATACATACCTAAACGCATTTTAGCAATCGCATCTTCCGCTCTTGTTGATTCATGACAACAACGAACTCCTGATGCAATGTATGCATTTAATCCTGCCCCTGTTTCTGGAATCGAATAATGTCCAGTAGCAATTTTATCTGCCTTTAATGTTTCTTGAACGATTTTATGAGGTTCATCCGCTGCAAAGGTAATTCCAGGGAAATTCATCATTTCTCCCAATCCTACAACTTCATCCCACTTCATAGTTTCAGCAATATCTTTTGATGTTACTGGTTCTGAACCTATATCTTCAAACCCTGCTACTGCAGGCACACAAGAAGGTGTTGTTACCATTGTTTTAAGTGGTGTATGTTTGGAGTCTTCAATCATCACCTCTACTGCTTTCAACCCTAATACGTTGCAAATTTCATGTGGATCCATAAAGATACCAGATGTTCCGTGTACAAGGACTGATTTTGCATACTCACTTACCGTTAACATTGATGACTCTACATGGATATGTGCATCTAAAAAAGCGGGTGCTAAGTACTTACCATGTGCATTATGAACGATCGTGTGTTCTTTAATACAATGACTTGCATCACCAACTAATGCAATTCTACCTTTTACAATTGCTACATCTATTTGTTCCATCAATTCTCTCGTACATACATTTACTAATGTTGCTCCCTGAATAACAACATCTGCACCAACTCGTCCCATTGCTACATCAGCAAGGTCTTTAGATACTTCCCATAACGGGTATTTACAAAAATGATTTTTCATTTAATATTTCTCCTTATTATATCTATATACTAGTATATCATTACTTTATTTTTTTTAAACAAAATTTATTTTTAATCATAATAAATTCTTCTATATCTCTCATTAATATATATAACTGTGCCCGTGTTTCAAATTCCTTACGATGGATTGGCAATGGTGTTTCTTTGAATCGTTCATTCAAATTCATAAAGTCTTCTATTAACTCGTTCGAACAATTATCTCTATGATAGGTATTTGCCATCTTTTCTAACAAGGATGCAATTTCTATCGCATTCATCGTTTGCACTTCTAAACGCTGTACTCTTTGATACATATTGTACAACACATGCACTTGTGTGGCTCTCATCATGATATATTCTTGGTCTGCGCTATCATCTTTAAATAATTGATTCATGTTATTTTCTATCGCTAGTGACTTGGCTCTATGAATTGAATTATTTAGGTTAGTAAAACAATCTTCATTTAATTCATCCTTACCTTCATTCAGCACTCGTAAAGACATATGATACAAGACTTGTTTTATTTGTGTATCACTATCCTGTTTTAATTGTTCAATATATAAGACATTCTTCCGCAAATGTAAATTAACTAACATACCCAGTGTTACTCCGATAATAAAGAGCAATACTTCATTCCCTACACTAGCAACATCCATTTTACCTGTAGTTAAGAAATGAGATATTAATACCGTAGTCAATGTGATTGTATGAGGGTAGTTCAATCCTTGGCATATAAAAATAAATAGTACCAAGTATACAAAAAAAGCTTCTAGTGTATATCCTATAAGCGTATAGCATAGATATGCAATCACAAGCGCTAGTAGAAACATCATAAATCGATGGATAGCAGTTTGTATTGTTTCTTGCTTCGTAGCAGCAATGGATAATATCGCAACAACTCCAGCCGATACTGCATATTCTAAATGTAGTGAGTTTGCCAACGTAATTGCAACTATCGCAGCGAACGACATTTTAATTGATTGTATTATCTTATCTTTATGTATCATAATATCCTCCTATTCGTAGTGTATACAATAACATAAATTTAGCCACTACTGTAATGGTATGATTGAGTAATTAAAAACTAGCAACATCGTTGCTAGTTAGTTACCTATTCTTTTCTTTTTTTTAATTTCTTACTAATTAAATTTAAATCATATATACAGATAGCAGCTACTCCAATTAGTGCATTCATACTTCCTTGTTGATTATACAGAGATACTACCATTACAATCACCCCAATGATAAGTGAAACTGATAAGTTTGATACATTTATGTTGCGTTTCTTAAATAAATTAGACTTCAACAGAAGTGATATTGCTGCCACAATTCCTCCAATTACTAAGAAGATAATTGATTCTAACGATAACGTTCCCTCTTTCATTATTTGTGCAATTGGTGCAACTAATGAAATGATACTAAATATTAAAATTAAGTTATAAATTAAAATATAATTCGTAGTTTTAGTAAAATCAGTGGGTTCTAATTCTCTAAAATCATGTTCTGCTTGAAATTTAATAGCGAAAGCAATGATATCATCTCCACACACATCTTCTACCACTTGATTATTCGCAATTGCTTCTTCAAACATGTCACACAATAATGATATATACTTATTATAGATGATTCTGTTTTGCCAATCTTTATCTAATTGATCTATTATTTTTTCAATTGCCACAATATAACTTTCTGGCAATGCATCTAATCTTTGCATGACTTCGTCATGATTTATATGATCTATACTTTTATAATTATTCATCATGTTTTCCTCTTGTCTTATGTTATAAGTTTACACTTATTTCCATATATTATCTTTGTCTTATTTAATAATGTATTTATATTAAATAACATTTAGCCTTGTTAATATAACTTCTTTAGCTTTATGTTCCATTCCATCCTCTAAGGCATCCAATTCCACGTTGTCATGCTTTCTAGATAATCCTTTTTTTATAATAAAGTCTGCTACTTCTGGATTTTTAGGTAATAATGGTCCATGCATATAAGTACCTAATATTTGACCATTATAAAATCCTTCATAAGAAGACTTGTATTCATTTCCATGCCCACTTAATACTTTACCAAATGGAGTAGCTACATTATAGGTTTGTCCACCATGATTTTCGAATCCGACTACTTTTACTAAAGTACCATCTAAATCTGCTTCAATCGCAATGTTTCCAATACATCTACCTACACTTGCACTGCTTTGCGTATAGTAATCAAACAACCCTAATCCTTCAATTATATTTCCTTTATTATCAATATAATGTGTCCCAAAAAATTGGTATCCTCCACAAATTAATAAAATAAAAGTATTTCCTTGAATCGCCTCTTCAATCGCTTGTTTTCTACTTAATAAATCTTTATATAGCAGGGCTTGTTCTTTATCTGCACCTCCACCAATAAATAAGATATCATAATTGCTCAATGTACATGTTTCATTCATTCCACAAGTATCAATTGTGATATCTATTCCACGATCGATACAACGTTTTTCTAATACCTTAATATTTCCTTTATCACCATATAAATCCATTACATCGTGATACATCCATAAGATATTTAATTTCATGCTTCATTCCTCCTAAGAATAGAGCGAATTGGTTGTAATGCAGTATATGTTGCAATTACATATGCATTATTTTCTAATTGCTTCAAGCATGACACTGATGCTTCTTTACTTTCTTCCACTATAATTTGTCCTTTATAGTCACTATATTTTAATCGCAATGCCATATCATAGGCACGTAATCCTGAACAAATTATGTGTTTCACATTATCACATACGATCAATTCAAAGTTTGCATCCCATATCCATGATATATCCGTTCCATCTTGCTCGTTGTCATTTAATATAATTAATATATCTTTATCTGCTGTATCTCTTTGGATATATTTCATTGTTTCATTTGCACCAGTTGGATTTTTTACTAGATTTAATAAACATTCTCTTCCTATATTAAAGCGTTCCATTCGTCCATCATTTAACTCGAATTTTTCAAGAACGGTATTTACTACATCAAAACTAATATCATGTAATTTAGCAATACTCAATACTGCCATACAATTATAAATTGAAAACAAAGCATCTTGTGGTGCATGGATATGTTTGTTTTCACATGTAAATTGACTTCTTGCTAAGTCAACATTAGATGCGCTTAAAAATGCCTCATGAGTTCCAAAATCACAATTACTACATGTGAATTCCCCTATATGAGAATATTGGTAATAGGCATACGTTAACGGTGTGTGACAAACAAAACAAAATTTACCTTCACTTGCTTCGTTACTTACTTTTGTGCTTTGATCATTTTCAGATACTTGGTAATAATAAGTATTTTCTCTTTGATATCCAAGTCTTACCACATTTGGATCATCTCCATTTAGAATTAATTGATTTTTATATGGTTTGATTGCATTTTCTATTTTAGAAACGATTGTTTCCATTTCTCCAGCACGATCTAATTGATCACGGAAAAAGTTATGCACAATAAAGTTTGTTACCTTTACCTCGTTTAATACTTTAGGCACATTTAATTCATCAATTTCAATGACCATTGCATCTGCTTTTATGTTTAAATTCCATCCTGTATTCGCCATCACTAGAGTAGCAACCCCTTCTTTCAGGTTATCTCCTCTGCGATTCGCAATTACCTTTGTATACTTCGTTTGTAATACTTCGTAGATCATATTACTAGTCGTTGTTTTTCCATTCGTTCCCGTCACCATAATAACAGTACTTGGATATGTAACTCTAGTTAATATATCCGGACATAATGATAATACTATTTTTCCTGGAAGTGATCCTCCACGTCCTAGCTTCACTAAAATGAAGCGTATTATTTTTCCTATGATTAGTGCTATTCTAACTTTCATCCGTCGTTCCTGCTTTCATTATTACTATTATACAAATAAAAAAAATCAATGTCCATCATTAAGATAGTCATTGATTAGTTTTCACTTAAATTGAGTGATTATTCAGTAATTTGTTTACCGTTGTAGTAACCACATTCACACATTCTGTGAGGTCTTACAAAATCACCACATTCTTTACATTTAGCGATTGTAGGTGCTGTTAATTTGTAGTGAGTTCTTCTTTTCGCTTTTCTAGTTTTAGAATTACGTCTTTGTTGTACTGCCATGATTTCCTCCTATGAATCTTCTTCTATTTTAAATTCTCTAAGCTTTGCTAGCCGAGGGTCGATTTCATCTTCTTTGATGTACGTATCCTCTTTGACAACTTCCCAACCTTTTCCTTTAGGATATTGCGTAATGTTTTCCTTTACAACTTTTAAAGGAATTTCTAAGATGATGTTTTGAAAAATGACTGGCATTAACTCAACAACATCCTTTTTTACTTCAATAACATCTTCAAACTTATCTACTTTATGAAAAGCAAACACTTGTGAAGACTGAGTAGAAAATTGGTGTTCAACATCTTCGTTTGAGATGCTGCATGGTACAATCATGACTCCATGAATTTCAAAGCTACAAGTAGCTGTGTCACTATGTGCGTCATAACGTATTTCTCCGTTTACTTCAATATCTTGAAGTTCTCTCAAATAGTTTATCTTTGAAATAAAGCGTTGCTCAAACGTGATAAATTCGTCAAATATGATTGTTTCATTAAAACTATTCAATAATTCTTGCTTTGACCATTTCAAAAGAATCACCTCTCGTTGTCCGCCACATAATTATATGTAATATGACCTTTAAAGTCAATCTTTTTTATAGGTTTTAATATAAACCCGTTATTTCCATAATGGTTGTGGATATTTTCCTTCATTAATCAACTTTTTAATCCCAGCTTTCACCATTGGTTTGTCTTCTTGATAAGTAACTCCGTACCATTTATCATTACTAGACAACATTTTCACTTCTACTTCTCCTTGTTTCAACATACGTCCGATTTCAACAGGAATAAAGTATTCTGATTTCATTGTGTTTGTTGCTACTTCTTCGTTAAAGAATTCAATAAAACGAGATTCAAATCGTTCCATTACATTTTCTTTAAATGCCCACATATTCATTGATACTAAAGAATCTTTATCTAATGTTTCCCATGTACTTCCATCATCTGTTGAATGTTCAATATTTTCTCCATGTACTTCGATCTTAGTCAATTCTCTTACATTCGCAAGTTTACCATCTTCAATGCAACAAACTCCTCTTGCTACACTTCCGTATTCACTTACTGTATTTGCTAATACGTATCCAACCATTGCATATTCATCTTCATTTGTACTAGTAGTCAAAAAATTAAATAGTGATTTGAATCCATCTTGTCCATAGTAATCATCTGCATTAATTACCGCAAATGGCGCATTAATTGCTTCCTTACAACACATAATTGCATGTGCTGTTCCCCAAGGTTTTACTCTACCTTCAGGAACTTCACATCCTTGTGGTAATTTAGTAATATCTTGAAACACATAATCTACTTCTATATATTGACTCAATTTATTTCCAATTGCTTCTTTAAAATCTTTTTCTATTTCATGTTTAATAATAAACACTACTTTCTCAAATCCTGCACGGATGGCATCAAATACCGATAATTCTAAAATTATCTCCCCATTAGGACCGATTGGATCTATTTGTTTTAATCCACCATAGCGACTTCCCATACCAGCTGCTAAAACTACTAAAATTGGAGCTTTCATAAGTATACCTCATTTCTTTCACTAAATATTTTACCATATTTAAAGTTATTTTAAATAGAAATATGTGTTAAAATAATAAAAAATATATAAAGATAGGAAAAGTATTATGAAAACATTCGGAATCATCTGTGAATACAACCCATTTCATTATGGACACCTACATCACATTCAACAAATAAAAAAAATACACAATCCTGATGTTTTGGTTTGTGTTATGTCTAGTAACTTTGTACAACGAGGAGAACCTGCAATCATTAATAAATGGGAGAGGGCTAAAACTGCCGTTGAACATGGTGTTGACCTAGTAATTGAACTGCCTTTTATCTATAGCGTACAAAGTGCAAATCACTTTGCACAGGCTAGTGTAGAACTATTACATCTAGCACATGTGGACACTATTGTATTTGGCTCTGAAACAAACGATATTGAAAAATTGAATCAATTAGCGCTAGTTGATACTTCTTTATTTAATACACACCTAAAAGCAGGTATATCAAGTGCTAAAGCATATGAGCAAATATATGGAGAGTTAGACCCTAATGATATATTAGGAATGAACTATATAAAGTATGCCTCTCCCTTAAATATAAATACATATTCTATTCAGCGTACGAATCAGTATCATGAAACAACTATGAACGAAATTCACAGTAGTGCAAGTGCTATCCGTAACGCAGTTTATACGAATCATGCATATGAATCTCAAACTCCAATGAAAGAATTATCTAATACGTTTCAAATGAAAAACTACTATCCTTATATAAAGACTCTATTACTTACTAGTGATCCGCCTGTATTAAGCAAACTCTTTTTAATGGATGAGGGCATTGAAAATTTATTGATAAAAAATATAAAAATAGCGAATAGTTATGAAGAGTTCATACAGTTATGTATTAGCAAACGTTATACAAAAGCAAAAATACAAAGAACATTAGTTCACTTAATGAATCAAACTACAAAACAAGAAGTAAATGCGTTAACTAAACCTAATTATTTACGAATCTTAGCATTCAATGATAAAGGACAATCTCACATAAAAGCATTAAAAGAGGATGGTATTCATATTGCTTCTAAATTCAATCAAATTCCTGCCCCTTATCAAGCGATGGAATTGAAGGCTACCCACGTATATCAATATCCTTTAATAAATACCGAGGAACAATTACAAAGTGAAACCCAAGCACCTTTGCTGCTAAGATAGGAAATATAAATTAATTTCCTATCTTAGGATTAACTAAGTATGCATATCATTAGCTCATGTATCATAAACTTAATGTAGCACATAAAATTGACTTTACTATCTAACTATGTGATAATTACTGAAAAGGGAGTAGCTCACGTCCACCGTGGATTATGTCGTCAATACGATTGTTTTACAATCCGGCATCTTCTGAAAGTAGCAAGACTTTTATTGTAGAGACACAATACCAGTCTTGCTTTTTTTGTGTCTTTTAGGAAAGGGGAATCTTATGATTTCATTTGTTTTATTAGTATTAGGTTTTGGATTACTTATTAAAGGAGCTGATTACTTCGTTCATGGAGCGAGTTCTTTGGCAGCTAAATTAGGAATTCCCTCATTAATTATTGGATTAACAGTCGTAGCATTTGGTACATCAGCGCCTGAATTAGCAGTAAGTTTAATTGCTAGTTTTCAAGGTTCAAATGAAATAGTACTAGGAAATGTATTAGGATCAAATATTTTCAATCTATTAGTCGTTATCGGAATGAGTGCCGTGATGACACCGTTAATTGTATCAAAAGAACTATTAAATAGAGATTGGATAATTTCTATCTTAGGAACTACAGCAGTCGCGTTTTTCATGTTTATCGATCAAAACATTTCTCAAGTAGAAGGGTGTATCTTACTTGCATTATTTAGTGTTGTATTAGGACTTCAAATACGTGCTTCATTAAAATCAAAAAAAGGTAATCAACAATCAGTTGTAGTAGAAAACGACGAAGAAGTAACAAAAGAATCGAATTCTAAAATTATATTTTACACGCTAGTTGGATTAATTGGAATTGTCTTAGGAGCTCAATTCGCAGTAAATGGAGCAAGTGAAATCGCTAGAATGTTTCATATATCAGAAACAATTATAGGATTAACAATCGTGGCAATAGGTACTTCACTACCTGAATTAGTTACTTCAGTGGTAGCAAGTAAAAAAGGTGAAAATGAAATTGCGATAGGAAATGTAATTGGTTCAAACATTTTCAACATCTTATTAATTTTAGGAGTAAGTACTTCATTAAATACAATTCCTATTCAATTTAACACTATTATAGATACACTTATATTAATTGTGATAAGTATTGCCTTGTTTATTCCTGCTAAGTATAATAAATTGAATGCTAAAACAGGTATATGTATGGTTTTATTCTATGCATGCTACATGGCATACGTAATCATTCGATAATTGCATCAACGTTTTCTTAAAAAGATTCTACCTTTAGTTGTAGAATCTTTTTTTATGCAAATACGTAATTTGATAATACTATATATGTGAGAAAACTCTTATCTATAATGATATGTAAAACAACATGAATATAGTGACGACAGAGTCCCCTTATTTTAAACACGGTATTTATTGTCCATTTAATGCGACGTTTGTTTTGAATGATTTTGAACGATTGTGGTTGACCTTGATTAATCGCAGTGATATACTCTAACTATCAAATATAAGGAGAAAATTATGGCAAAAATAAACATCGATGGACCACAAAACGCAGAAGTAAGTATCAAAATCCCTTGTGAGAAATCATTTAGTGAACAATTATTCATTATGGAGGAATACACAAGAGTACACAAAGAAGGAAAACATTTAGATAAAGCACAAAGAGAAATCAACTGTATTAAAGTATTACTTCCTGCATTATTTCGTCAAAACGAAACTAGCGATTTAATTGCTGGACGTTTAGACTTCTTACCTATCGGATTCGGTAGTGTAACTAGCATCGGTGGAGTTGGACATTACTGTGTTTTCCATAAATTAAGAGCCTTTAAAGACGTATTAGATAACGAAGCAGATAAAGTTAAAATAGATACACTGTATGACTACTGGCAAACAAATGACGTTAAAGCAATATATTGCCAAGATGTTTTAAATGAAGAAACTGGTAGATTCATTGATTGTAAATACCCTTTCATGGCAACTGCAAGATTAAGTGGAATGATGTTAGACTATAAAAGATTACTGAACTTAGGTTTAGATGGTCTTATTCAATTACTAGAAAGTAAAAATCAAAATGCTTTTATTAGTGCTTCTATACAAACCATTCAATTACTACAAGACGTAATTGAACAACAAAAAGAAAAAATAATAGAGGATAGGAAAACTGCGGATGAATCAAGAAAACAAGAATTAACACTTATCTTAGATTCACTTACTCACATCAAACACAACAAACCCGATACCTTCCACCAAGCACTACAATTGTTCTGGTTGTATGCATTATGTGCGGGAGCAATCAACTATGGACGTCTTGATGACTTATTAGGAACATTTTTGAAAAATGATATTCAAAACGGTACTATTTGTGAAGAAGATGCATATCGTTACTTAAAATCATTATGGTTAATGATTGAAAATCGTAGAACAACTGTAAATGGTAGAATCATCGTCGGTGGTCGTGGTCGTAAAGATATCGAAGGTGCTGATTTATTTGCCAAATTATGTTTAAGAGTATGTAAAGATACTCGTTATGTAGAACCTCAATTTACACTACGTATATCAAGTGAAACACCTGAATACATTAAAGAAATGGCCTATGATTGTATTGCAAGTGGAGCTACTTATCCTACACTATACAACGATGATGTGAACGTTCCTGCAACCATGTATGGAATGCGTGTAGAAGAAGAAATCGCAGAACACTACGTTCCTTTTGGTTGTGGTGAATTTGTTATCCAAGGGAAAAGTATTGGTACCCCTAATGTTTTAATCAATATGTTAAAAGTACTACAAATGACAATGAACGAAGGATACGATCCGATGGATAATGAAAAAAGAGTCGGTTCAATTCATGTCCCTAATCTAGTAGAATACAAAACATTTGATGACTTATACAACAAATATAAAGAAGTATTAAATCATTACTATGATTTAAGTGTAAAAGCTCAAATGCATAGTTATAAAGTAATGAATGATCATGTATCTTTCTTATTCAACAGTATCTTAATGGATGATTGCATTAGCAGAGAAAAATCTTTATTAGATGGTGGTATTGAAATCTTAGGTGGAACGAATGAAACTTATGGAAACATCAACTCTTCAGATTCATTATATGCGATTAAAACATTAGTATTTGAAGATAAAAAATATACATTACAAGAAATTAACGAAGCTGCACTAGCAAACTTCATTGGTTTTGAAGGAATTAGAAAAGATTTATGGAATGCACCAAAATATGGAAATGATCATACTGAATGTGATGCTTTAGCAAATGATTTATATGAACATGCTGCCAAAGGAATGCGTCAAAGAGGAATAGACGCTGGCATGGGATACTTCTTAATCGTTATCAGTAATAACCAAACAAATACGGACTGGGGTCTACAAACTGCCGCTAGTTATGATGGCAGAAGATCTGGAGTATATACAAACCCAGCAAACAATCCACAAGGTGGAGCTGCTAAAAACGGACCTACTGCAACATTAAATTCATTATGTAAGTTCGATGCTAAATATCATGGTGGTAGTGTACAAAACATTAAATTCACTCCACGTATGATGCAGGAAGACAAAATTAAAGTACAAGCCTTATTTGATACTTACTTTAAAAAAGGTGGATGTCAATTAATGGTGACTGTGGTAGATCATGGAATCTTAGAAGATGCTCAAGCAAACCCTCAAAATTACCCAGATTTAATAGTAAGAGTAGCTGGATACAGTGCTGTATTCGTAAACTTGAACAAAGATATTCAAACAGAGCTACTAAGCAGAGAGTTGTATGATTAATATATTTAACATTGAAAGATTCGCTACTCATGATGGTCCAGGAATACGAAGTGTCGTATTCCTTAAAGGATGCCCACTGCATTGTCCTTGGTGTGCGAATCCTGAATCATGGGATGTCGAACCTCAAGTCCTATACAGCAAAGAGAAATGTACGAATTGTCAACTGTGTGCAACTGTATGTCCCACGAATGCAATTTCATTCGTGAATGACAGATTCACCTACGACAAAGAAAAATGCAACGCTTGCAAAGCATGTGAACACGCATGTACTCAAGAAGCAATTGAAATCACAGGTAAAAAAGTAAATATTCAAGAAGTAATGGACGTCGTTTTAAAAGATGTTGATTACTATAATCAGAGTAATGGGGGGATCACCATTTCAGGTGGAGAACCATTCAATCAAAGTGAAGAGTTATTCACATTAGTACAAGCATGTAAAAAAGAAGAATTACATGTAGCAATTGAAACAACCGGTTATACAAGTTTAGAGAATATCAAAAAAGTAGAACCTTTTACCGATTTATTCTTATTTGATATTAAACATACGAATATGGAAAAACTAAAGAAAATAACAGGAGCGCATTTAGAAATAATCCTAGAAAACTTAATTTATTTGACACAAAAAGATGCGAATAAAGTCATTATTCGTGTTCCCGTTATCCCTCTATTTAATTTTTGTGAGGAAAGGATTAAAGAAATTATAGATTTAGCATATTCTATTAAAGTAAAAGAAGTACATTTATTAGCGTATCATACCTTAGGTGAAAATAAATGGGATAAAATAATGAAACAATATTACTCGAATGAACCGATGGTACGTAAGGAAGACTTAGTCCCGTATATCGCTTATGGAGAATCATTAGGAATAACAATTAAAATAGGTGGATAATACATATAGGAGGTAGTTATGTTAGCAAAAGAAAGAATATATCGTATTTGTGAAATTATTAATACGAAAGGTTTTATTAGTGTAAACGAATTAATTCAACAATTAAATTCTTCTCGTTCATCAATCATCCGAGACTTGATTCAACTAGAAAATCAAGGATTAATTATACGTGAACGTGGTGGAGCCTCTTCGATTGATTCGATGGCAGTCTTATCATCATTTAATGAAACATCGGTGATGGATAAAGAAAATATAAAATTGGAAGAAAAAATTAAAGTGTGTCAGGAAGCTGCTAAATTAATCCATGATGGAGATTGTATCTTCATTGATTCTGGAACAACTCCTGTAAGCTTAATTCCCTTTATCACAAGTAAAAAAATAACTATCGTCACTGCTAGTTTACACTTCATTAAAAAGATACCGGTTAACTTTAGTTCGGACATATATTTAATCGGTGGATTATTTAATCGTAAATATGATATTTCATCAGGAGATATCACATTAGAAATGATAAAACAGTTTAACTTTGATCACTCATTTTTAAGCACTAGTGGAATCAACCTAAAAACAGGTGAACTATATGCATCAGAAATAAGTATCGGTGCCATCAAAAAAGAAGTAGTAAAACGAAGCAAACACAATTATTTATTAGCTGATGATTCTAAGTATTCAATCAAGGCATTATGTACTTGGGGACATACTAAATCATTTAAAAAAATATTTGTGAATGAAGCAAGTACCCCTATTCCACTTCCTTCAAATTATCAAATATGTAAGTAAGACCTCCCTTTAGGTCTTACTTTTTTTATTAGGATTACATTGCTCAGTTACGTATTAATTAATAAAAAAAGCAAGCGACCTATTATTTTAGTCCCTTGCTTTTTTAGCATATGCATACTACCTGTTAACTCCATGTATAGAGACAAGTTAAATACCCCATACCCAAATCCACTATCTCATGTAAGACAAAGCCATTGCGCTCATAATAGGCTCTAAGCTTACTCTTGTGTTCTCGTACATCTAATTTGGCTACAAGAAATCCTCTACGCTTCGATTCTTCTTTAAAGAAGTCTAATATATGCTTGGATACACCACTCTTTTCAGCCTCATCTAATACCATCACCTTATGTATATATAAACATTGCTTAGGAGCATCATTCTTCCAATAGGTAGGGTCAAAATCGACTAACACAAATGCTCCTACAAATTGATCATCAGCAGTCACCAAATAAAACTCCTCCACTGCATACTCTTTAGAAAGTTGTTCCCACAACACTTCTTCTCTCTCCCATTGTACGATTCCTTTGTTAGCCAATTGTTGCACTTTTTTTAGATACATCATTTCAATTTGCTTAGCATCTTCTATGGTTGCCTGTCTAATTTTCACCATCTATGTTTCCTCCTCAAAAAAAAATACTCATAAAGAGTATTTTATAAATTTTCTACATTGTGGTATACATTTTGTACATCATCAATGTCTTCTACTAAAGATAATAGACGTTCAAACAATTCTTTATCTAATCCTTCAATGCTTACGTAATCATTAGTCACCATTGTTTGTTCTAACACTTCGTATGTCACATCTGGAATCAATTCATCAATTGCTACTTTCGCTTTATGTAAATCTTGAGGTGATACACTAATTTCCATGTGTTCTCCATCATTTACACTTACGTCTTTTACATCAACATCAGCCATTAATAAAGCCTCTAACATTGCGTCTTCATCCGTAAATTTAATTACTAACATACCTACTGAATCATAATTAAAAGAGACACTACCACTAACTCCAATTTTTGCTTTTGATTTATTGAAAGCTCCTCTTAAGTCGGCGATTGTACGATTGTTATTATCTGTTAAACAATCAATAACAATAGTAGCTCCTCCTCCACTTCCAAACCCTTCATATGTTGCACTTGTATAATCTTCTCCAGCTCCACCTTTTGCTTTTTCAATTGCTCTTTTGATAACTTCAGCTGGTACTTGATTCGCTTTCGCTTTGTCTATACATAGTTTTAATGCAGCATTCATTTCTGGATCTGGTTCTCCATTTTTTGCTACAATATAAATTTCTTTACTGTGTTTTGAATATACTTTTGCTTTTGCCGCAGCAGTTTTTGCCATCGATGCAGCACGCACCTCGAAATGTCTACCCATATTTAATCACTCTCCATTTTTCCTATATATTATACCAAATTAATGTATTTCACACAATATCACAAATGAATTATTATTCATCCTATGCTATACTTTAACCACACGGAGTGATGATTATGGAAAATAGATTAAATAAAGAGGTATTAGATATTCAAACTAGTGGTATTCGCTACTTCAATCAGTTAGCTAGTCAAATGGATGACTGCATTAAGTTCACTTTAGGAGAGCCTGATTTTAATGCTCATCAGAATGTGAAAAACGCAATAAAAAAAGCACTTCACAACAACATGACCCATTATGGACCAAATGCTGGAATACTGGAATTACGTAAAGAAATTAGTGATAATGTATATTTACGTTACGGTGTATCTTATGACGAAGATGAGGTTTGTGTTTGTATTGGTGCAAGTGAAGCTTTAACTAGTACGTTAAAAACGATTTTAAACCCGAATGATGAGGTCATCGTATTTGAACCTGCCTATCCTGCTTATCAACCTTTAATTAGAATGAACAACGCTAAGTATATTGGAATCGATACTTGCAAAGATAACTTTCAAATCAATGAAGAAACATTAAAAGCAAATATCAACAAGAACACAAAAGCAATTATACTTACATCTCCAAACAATCCTACAGGAACAATCTACAATATTGAAAGTTTAGATATTATATACCGATTAACTAAAGAGTTAGATATCTTCATCATATGTGATAATATTTATGATGAAATCACATATGATGAATTTGATTCATACTTAAAATATAGCAATCAAAGAGAAAAGATAATTTTAATTCAATCCTTTTCTAAAGCGTATGCAATGGCTGGTTTTAGACTTGGCTATGTATGTGCTGATTCTAGTATCATTCAACACATCATTAAAACGCATTCATACTTTGTAAGTGGAGCAACTACCTTTATTCAACATGCTGGGATTAGTGCACTGAAAACAAACAACAATAGTATGGTTAGTGAATATCGTAAAAGAAGAGACTATGCATTATCAAAATTCAAGGAAATGGGACTCGATGTTGATCCTCCTGCTGGTGCATTTTATTTCTTTATTGATATATCTAAATTCAATAAAAATTCATACAACTTTTCTTTAGAATTACTTCAAAAACATAAAGTCTGTGTAATTCCTGGACGATATTTCGGTAGTAATTGCGATCATTATATACGTATATCTTATGCTTGTTCAATGAAGCAACTACAAGAAGGATTAAAACGTATCCATACATATATAGATACCTATAACGACTAATAAAAAGCGATAAAAACCATCCATTGATCTGATACTTGTCAAGTAGACACGAGTTTCAAAAATAATCAAATGCAGACT